>JAGQZL010000025.1 GCA_020434915.1 Allomuricauda sp.
CAATGATAAGGAAGATAATGAAATTGATGCCTTGGCAGGGGCTACCATCACAGGAAATGGGGTAACCGCTATGATCAAGGAAAGCATCAAGTTGTACAAACCGTATTTGCAAACCATTAGAAAAAATTAATATGGCACTACTAAATAAAAAGGATTCAAAGCTGATATTGGACCCTTTGGCGGACAATAACCCTATTACCATACAGGTATTGGGTATCTGTTCTGCCCTTGCGATCACTGCAGAGCTAAAGGCATCTGTGGTTATGGCTCTTTCAGTATTGTTCGTACTAAGTGCGGGTAACGTGGTAATTTCTTTGCTTCGTAACATTATCCCATCAAAAATTCGAATCATTGTACAGTTGGTGGTAGTTGCCGCATTGGTAATCATTGTGGATCAAGTGCTGAAGGCTTTTGCTTATGAGTTGAGTAAGACCCTTTCTGTATTTGTGGGGTTGATCATTACCAACTGTATCATTATGGGACGTTTTGAGGCATTTGCCTTGGGGAACGGTCCTAAAAAAGCATTCTTGGACGGAATCGGAAATGCCTTGGGATACGGTGTCATTTTGGTCATCGTTGGATTTTTCAGGGAATTGTTGGGTTCAGGAACCCTATTCGGATTCAAGGTATTGGGAGACCCCGTTACCAAGACCGGTCTGTATTCCATCGGATATGAGAACAACGGATTTATGATCATTCCACCGGCAGCCTTGATTGTTGTGGGAATCATCATCTGGGTACAACGTTCCAGAAATAGGGCATTAATTGAAGAAGCATAAACAAAGGAAGTATGTTAGAGCATTTAGAACTTTTTTTTAAGTCAATCTTCGTAGACAATATGGTGTTTGCGGTCTTTTTGGGAATGTGTTCCTATTTGGCCGTATCCAAAAAAGTTTCCACCGCTGTAGGTTTGGGAGCTGCGGTAATTTTCGTATTGGGTGTTACCGTGCCATTGAACTGGTTGTTGGACCAATATCTTTTGAAAGATGGTGCCTTGGTATGGTTGGGCCCTGAATATGCCGATTACGACCTAGGTTTCCTTTCCTTTATCCTATTCATCGCTACCATTGCCACCATGGTTCAATTGGTAGAGATCGTGGTTGAGAAATTTTCACCATCCCTATACAACTCTTTAGGTATCTTTTTGCCCTTGATTGCGGTTAACTGTGCCATTTTGGGTGGGTCTTTGTTCATGCAAACCCGTGAAATCCCGAATATAGGTTTGGCCTTCAACTATGGGATAAGCTCTGGAATAGGATGGTTCTTGGCCATTTTGGCGATTGCCGCCATCCGTGAAAAAATTAGATATTCCAACGTGCCCGCTCCTTTGCGTGGTTTGGGGATTACCTTTATCATCACTGGATTGATGGGTATCGGTTTCCAAAGTTTTGGAGGTATGTTGACAGGTGACAATGAACCGCCTGAAGAAGCAACCAAGGCTACTGTGAAGACCGAGAAGATAGAGAAGGAAAAAGAAATCAAAGAAGAGATTGAAGACGAGGAGAAAGCAGTCTCTTATAACGAAGCCATAAACAAATAAAGATGATATTAGCCGCAAGTACCGGAGGAACTGTCCTTATTACCGTAGTAGCATTTCTTGTTTTGTTGTTGTTGTTGGTGGCACTTTTGCTGTTCACCAAGGAAAAGCTATCCCCATCTGGGCCGGTGACCATCACGATCAATGGTGAAAAACAAGTGGAAGTAGCATCAGGAGGTTCCTTGCTGTCCACTTTGGGGAACCAAAAAATATTTTTACCCTCTGCTTGTGGTGGAGGTGGAACCTGTATCCAGTGTGAATGCCATGTGCTTTCTGGTGGAGGAGAGGCGCTGCCTACGGAGACACCGCATTTCTCCAAAAAAGAATTGCAGGAAGGTGCCCGTTTGGCCTGTCAGGTGAAGGTAAAGCAGGATATGGAGATTACCATTCCTGAAGAAGTTTTCGGAATCAAGAAATGGAATGCCAAAGTCGTGCGTAACTACAACGTGGCCTCTTTCATCAAAGAATTTGTAGTGGAGATTCCAGAAGAGATGAACTACAAGGCTGGAGGTTATATCCAAATTGAGATACCACCCTGCGAAGTGAAATATTCGGATATCGATATCACTGCCCACCCAGAGGAGCACGAAACACCTGATAAATTCCAAGCGGAATGGGACAAGTTCAACCTTTGGCCATTGGTGATGAAGAACCCGGAAACCGTGGAGCGTGCCTATTCCATGGCCTCATATCCTGCTGAAGGGCGTGAGATCATGTTGAACGTTCGTATCGCCACACCGCCATGGGATCGTTCCAAAAATGGATGGATGGATGTGAACCCAGGTATCGCCTCATCCTACATTTTCAATTTGAAACCAGGAGATCCAGTGACCATTTCAGGTCCGTTCGGTGAATTCTTCATCAATGAATCCGATGCTGAGATGTTGTACGTGGGTGGTGGAGCAGGAATGGCGCCAATGCGTTCGCATTTGTATCACTTGTTCAAGACCCTTAAAACCGATAGAAAGGTGACTTATTGGTATGGTGGACGTTCCAAAAGGGAGTTGTTCTACATAGACCATTTCAAACAATTGGAGAAAGAATTCCCTAATTTCCGATTCTTTATGGCCCTTTCTGAGCCTTTGGAAGAGGACAACTGGAAGGTGAAAGAGAATATTGATGCCCCAGGGGATGGTTTTGTCGGTTTCATCCACAACTGTGTAATCGATAATTATTTGAATCTTCATGATTCCCCAGAAGATATTGAACTATATTTCTGTGGCCCACCATTGATGAACAAGGCAGTGGAGAAAATGGGTCAGGATTTTGGTATTCCAGATGAGAATATCAGATTCGATGACTTTGGTGGATAATTTAGAATTAATCATCATCTCGAGCTGAAATCCTGAGTGTATCAAGGGAACCATCGAGAGCAACAAATAAAAACCAACCGATGCTCAGGCATCGGTTTTTTTGTTAGAAATGGGAAGACCTTTAACGGAACAGGAACTACATAATCTGGCGATGAACATTGTTGGTCGGGAACTTGAGGCCGATGGTTTTGAGTTTATGGCCATCAACAGCAAGTTGAAAAAAAATCCGCAATATGTTTGTCTTAAGGAAAAGATGCTGCATTTCATTGTTGTTAGAAATGTGGCGTTTCCCCTTGACCCAACGGAATATGATGAGGCTCTGATGAAAAAAGTGAAGGACCATGCCGTAAAGTTTGAAGCTCGAACGTTTTTTGCCGGGGTCGGACTTTCCAATGCTTCGGACAGACAACTCCCTGTATATTTGAACGAAGAATATATTGTAGATTATCAAGGACTAATAGAAATCCAGTGATGAAAAAAGTATTGTTATTTGCATGTGTAGGGTTGTTTTTGGGGTGCGGTCCAAAAAATTGGGTAAAGAACCAGAACTGGGGCAATGCCTTGGGAACCACGTATTCCATTATCTATATTTCGGATGAGGAGCTGGATTTCCAACAAGAGATTGACTCTGTTTTCCAGGTGTTGAACCAGTCCATGTCCACCTATATTCCCACTTCGGATATTTCCAAGATCAATGAAGGGGATTCTACCATTGTGGTGGATGATATGTTTCGTGAGGTGTTCGATGTCTCTACCAAGGTGCACAAGGCTTCCAATGGCTATTTTGATCCCACTGTTGGCGTTTTGGCCAACGCATGGGGATTTGGGCCAGGAGAGCAGTTGGAACTCGACAGTCTTAGGGTAGATAGCCTATTGGGCTATGTGGGCTGGGACAAAGTGAAAATGAATTCGGACAATACCATTAGTCGGACCAGTCCCTCCATTCGGTTTGATTTCAATGCAGTGGCCAAGGGATATGCCATTGATCGATTGGGAGCTTTATTGGATGAAAAAGGCATCAAAAACTATCTGGTGGAAGTTGGGGGAGAGGTATTGGCCAAAGGCACCAACATGGTCTCAGGTAAGGAATGGACCGTTGGAATTGATGACCCCCAGATAGAAACCGGCCGGCAATTAAAGCGAATCGTAACCTTGAAGGATAGGGCCATGGCCTCTTCCGGGAATTATAGAAAATTCAGGGTGGATCCCGATACAGGAGAAAAGTACGTGCATACCATTGATCCAAAAACTGGGTATACCAAGAATTCAAGTGTGTTGGCCACTAGCGTTGTGGCCAAAACCTGTGCGGTTGCGGACGCCTTTGCCACGGCTTTTATGGCGATGGATTTAGAGGATTCCAAGGAGATTTTACAAGATCATGAAGAGTTGGAAGCCTATATCATCTATTTGGACGAAGAAGGAAAGACCCAAGAGTTTTTTACGGACGGGTTTACCGCATTGGTGAAACAATGATCATTTCCTTACCAAAGGAATAATCTCCCCTTTGGCCAATCGGTACCTTTCTACTTCTTCCTTTGGAAGGATTTGGGTGTAATCCACTTCTTCAACAGTAAATCCAATACTCCTTAGTTTGTCAAAATAGTCCCTGCCATAGATTCGGACATGGTCATATTGACCAAAAATACGGGCACGTTCCTTTTTGTCAGAAATGGAATCGTCCTCAAAGGTTTTTTCCCTTTTCAAATCTTGCGGAATCTGAAAGATGCCCCACCCACCAGGTTTTAGTACCCGGTACAATTCCTGCATGGCTTTGGTATCATTTGGGATGTGTTCCAAAACGTGGTTGCATAGAATTACATCAAACGAATTATCCTCAAAAGGGAGATTGCAAATATCCGCCTTAACATCCGCCAAAGGCGAGTTCAAATCCGTGGTGGTGTACTCCAAGTTTTTCAACTTCTTGAACCTTTTATAAAAAGCTTGTTCGGGTGCAAAATGGAGTAGTGTGTGGGGAGCGGTAAATAAGTCGGTTTCATTTTTAAGATAGAGCCATAACAAACGGTGCCGTTCCAAAGAAAGGGTAGAGGGGGAGAGCACATTTTCCCGTGGATTCTCATAACCATATGGAAGAAAGCTTCTGAAACTTTTGCCATCAATAGGGTCGGTAAAATTTTTTCCTTTAAGGAAAAGAGCAATAAAGGGACGCACCCAATAGCTTAATCTTATGAGTAAAGGCCTTGGGATGAGATTAAGAAGGTATTTAAAAACTTTCGACACGAATCACACGAATTTTATTTCTTCTTATAAAAGTACCCTTTGATAGGCCAAACTATTCACGATAAGGGATTTTACAATACCAATTTCTTGGCTCGGAATTCATCTTCCTCGTCACTGGTGATTCCCAAAGCTTCATAAATGTACTGGAAGGTGGAAAGCAGTTCCGGTTTTCCATCTACCAAGGCCACGTCGTGTTCGAAATGGGCACTTGGTTTGCCATCAGCGGTCAAAATGGTCCAACCGTCCTTCAATTGTTTGATACGCCGAGTACCCATATTGATCATGGGCTCGATGGCTACCACCATACCATTCACGAACTTTTTGCCACGACCACGTTTTCCGTAATTCGGCATTTGGGGGTCTTCATGGAGTTCCCTGCCCAAACCGTGGCCTACCAATTCGCGAACCACACCATATCCATGGTCCTCGCAATATTTTTGAATGGCGTACCCAACATCACCCACTCGGCTACCTTCCTTAAATTCACGGATTCCGATATATAGGGATTCTTTGGTTACCCGAAGCAATTTTTTGGTTTCTTCGACCACCTCACCAACTTCAAAGGTATAGGCATGATCTCCGTGAAAACCATTTTTTATGGCACCACAGTCCACGGAAACAACATCGCCCTCTTTTAAAGGGTCATTGTTTGGAATGCCGTGTACTACTTGTGCATTGGGGCTCCAGTTCAAGGTATTCGGAAAGTCGTACATACCCAAAAATCCTGGTACGGCTCCTTGCTCCCTGATGAACTCTTCGGCCATTTTATCCAATTTCAATGGATTGGCACCTGGTTTTATCTCTTTGGCCAACATGCCCAAGGTTTTGGATACCACTAGGGCACTTTCGCGCATCAATTCAATTTCCTCTGCTGTCTTAACGTGAATCATAGCTGCAAAGATAAATTGAATCTATGGATTATGGGGCATTTTTGCCTAAACCAAAGGTTTCTGGGTCATCAAATCGGGTTGGGGAATCCCCATCATTTTTAAAATGGTAGGGGCAATATCACCCAACACACCGCTTTTTACCTCTATGATGTCGTTATCCACAATGATCAAAGGTACCGGATTGGTGGTGTGCGCCGTATTGGGGCTTCCATCCGGGTTGACCATGGTATCACAGTTACCGTGGTCTGCAATGACGATGGTGGAATATCCATTTTCCAAGCCTGCTGTAATAACTGCGTTGGCACATTCATCAACAGTTTCGCAGGCCTTAATGGCGGCTTCCATAACGCCGGTATGTCCAACCATGTCCGGGTTGGCAAAGTTGAGGCAGACAAAGTCGGTTTCCCCCTTCTTCAGTTCGGGAACAATGGCATCACGAATGTCATAGGCGCTCATTTCTGGCTGAAGATCATAGGTGGCCACTTTTGGAGATGGGCATAAAATACGTTTTTCCCCATCAAAAGGTTCCTCACGACCTCCGTTGAAGAAGAAGGTAACGTGGGGATATTTTTCGGTTTCGGCAATCCGAATTTGTTTCTTTCCGTTTTTTGCAATGGTCTCCCCCAGGGTATCCTTAATGTTGTCTTTGTCATAAATCACCTTGATACCGTTAAAGGATTCATCGTAATTGGTCATGGTGACATAGTACAAATTCATCTTGTGCATGTTCTGCTCATGGAAATCCTGTTGGCTCAAAGCTTGTGTCAACTCACGGCCCCTGTCCGTCCTAAAGTTGAAAAAGATGACCACATCACCGTCCTTGACCTGCGCCAAAGGCACGTTATGGGCATCTGTCAGAACCAAAGGCTTGATGAACTCATCGGTAACCCCTTCGTCATAGCTGTGTTGCATGGCGGCAGCGATATCCTGCGTTTTTTCACCTTCTGCATTTACCACCACATCATAGGCGAGTTTTACACGTTCCCAACGTTTGTCGCGGTCCATGGCGTAGTATCTTCCAATTACAGAGGCCAATTTGGTGTTTTTGTCGGAGCAATAGTCGGTAAGGTCCATTAGAAAGCCTTTGCCGCTTTTGGGATCCACATCACGACCATCAGTAAAGGCATGCACAAAGGATTGTTCCACACCGGCATCATCGGCAATCTTGATCAAGGCTTTCAGGTGGTCGATATGGCTATGCACACCCCCGTCACTGACCAATCCCAAAAAATGGATGGGTTTATGATTGGCTTTGGCATATTCCAAGGCATCTTTGAGAACCGGTTCATCCTTTAGGGTATCCTCTTGGACCGCTTTATTGATTTTTGCAAAATCTTGATATACGATTCGTCCGGCACCCAAGTTCATATGTCCCACCTCGCTGTTACCCATTTGGCCTTCGGGAAGGCCTACGTTCATGCCATCCGTGCGAAGCTCGGCATTGGGGTATTTGGTATATAGGGAGTCTACAAATGGCGTATTGGCTTGTGCAATGGCCGAAACTTTCGGGTCAGGGGATTTTCCCCAACCGTCCAAAATCATTAGGATTACCTTCTTGTTCATGATATCAAATTGTACCCCAAAAATAAAATGATCTATCGGTACACCCTAGCTTTTGGAAGGATTTCTTATTGCGAATTTGTTAATAATTTTATGTTAATACTGAGATGTTGTTAAACTTTAGTTATATAACTGTTAATCCTGTAACATCTTGTTTTTGGGAGAGTCTACTTTTATAACAGACATAATTCATTAATCAAAAAACAAATCATCATGAAAAAAGCAATTTTTGCAGTGGCCACTGTTTGTCTATTGGCCATTGGAGGCGTTTCCGCCAACGAACCTGGCTCCCATGCCAACACACTGAACCCAACAACCGTTGCCCCTGAGCTTAGTGCATTTTGCAAGGCCGTAATGCAGGGCGATGTTGAGACCGTGAAAAAATTTATTGAACTTGGGGAAGATGTCAACCAAAAATCTTTGGGACGGGCCCCTATCCATTATGCGGCACGTTACAACAAGGCCGAAGTTCTAAAAGTGCTCATTGAAAATGGAGCCGATCTTAAAAAACGATGTGACAAGGGAATGACGGCGATGAACTATGCCAAAATGTCCAATGCCACGGAGGCTCTGGCCGTACTAAAAGATGCTATGAAAAAATAGAAAGGAGTTTATTCGTCCAAAAACAAAAGGCCCATCTTTGGACGGGCCTTTTTCTCATTTTACGTGTAGTGTTCTTGCAAAAGAGTATATCGTGGCTTAAAATTCAAAGCCGGTAAAAGCTCTGTACAAAAAGGCGTATACTGCCATAAACAGCATTACCGCACAGAAAATGGAGTACCCTTTTAAAAAGAGTACCAGATAGCTTGGTTTGCAATCGTCGAATGCCTCCAAATAGAGGTGTTTAAAGTGTAATAGTGTTCCCATAATGTTCTCTCTTTTTGGATAGCACAAATGGGATAAGAAAAGTAGGATAGACTTGGGAGTCGTTCAAAGGTAAAGAAATCCTGATAAAACTATTCTTTTCTCGATGAACGTATCGATTCTATCGACCTGAATATTTATGTATGGCTTCTTTTATTTTCTCAATTCTGTTTTCCGGATCGGGATGGGTACTTTGAAATTCGGGAACACGATTGGGACCTGCCGCCGCTTTCAAGATTTCCATCACCTTGATCATTTCATAGGGGTCGTACCCGGATTGGATCATGAACAGTACTCCAAGGTCGTCACTTTCCAACTCATCGCCCCTGCCATTTTTCAATAAGGTGTTTTGTCCAATTCCTGCCACCATATCGCCCATGTCCCCACCTACGGATGCCCCTGTGGCCAAGGTCTGCCAAAAACCACTTTCTGCAATGCGCTCCGCAGAATGTCTGCCGATCACATGTCCTATTTCATGTCCTAACACACCTGCCAACTGTGGCTCGTTGAGTTGGGAAAACAGGGCGTAGGTAATGAATATCTGACCACCGGGCAAGGCGAAGGCATTGATGGTTTGGTCATCGGCCAATAAATGAAACTCGTATTTGTAAGGGGTTTCACGGGCAATGCTGTTCTGTACCAACTTGTTGCCCACGGCATCTACTAGGGCTTGCATTCGTTGGTCAGGATAAAGTCCACCATGCTGCTGTGCCATTTCGGGGGCGGTTTGTAGGCCAATGGCAATCTCTTGCTGAGGGCTCATGTCAATATTTTGGGTCCTTCCGGTATAGGGGTTTTCCTCTTGGTTGCTACAACGGCGGACAAAGGCAAAGGCCACAATAGCCAGTCCGATCAAGATACGTATTCGCCAACTTCCTCTTCTCATGGTACTAGTGTTCTTACCAGTGGAAGGTACAAAAAATTACCTCACAAAAGGGCAGGGTTAATGTCCAAAATATTGTCTTGGATATAGGTTTTTATGAACCCGGTGGTGAAATGTTCACTGCCCAAAATATCTTCTTTTTGCAGCAGTTTTAGAATGTTCAACTTGCGATAGGCAGTCAACATGGGGATGGAAAGAGGGGCGTAGCTGTAATGCCATGGCTCATATTTGAATCCCCGACGTCTTGGGTCGCTGGTGTAGACCAGGTAAAACCCATATTCTTTGGAGTTTTCGTCCATCCACTGTTTTAAACTTGCGTAGGGGCCGTCGTTTTCAAACTTTTCGGGAACCAATACATCGCCGGATGATTTCGGACGCCCGTCAATAATATCCATGTCCGTACCCCAGTGATGCCTGCTGGTTCCGGGAATGGTGGAATATTCAATGATCTTGTCTATGGCATCCAAGGGAGCCATGCCTTCCTCGGTGTATTTCTGGTATTTTCGCTCCCAAATTCCTTCTTGCCGGTAAAAATCCCGGAAGCTGGATACGATTTTAATGTCGATGCCATCCGCATGGGCCGCTTCTTTCATTTCCAAAAAGGATTCGTACGCCTCTTTTCGCAGGTTGATGCCCTCTCCAAAGAGATCCACCTCCGCTTTTCCCATCAATTCCTCAACAGTGTATTCGGAAGTGTTGAATTGCGGAATAAAAGGGGGTAGTGCGCACACTAAACTGGAAACGGAAGCCGTTTTTATAAAATTCCTTCTTTTCATGAAATGGATTTTGGCTTCCAAGTTAAGAAGTATTTTTCAGTATGTACCCATGTAATGGTGTGGGAGCGGTTATCTGTCCAAAAATAGAAAGCCGGTATATTCCAATTCCAGATCATCCAAAATGGCAATGTAAAAGTACACGCCTTCAGGCAGGCCAATATCCTGGTTCATGATAAAGCTCCCAGTGTTGGAGATGCCTTGGAATTCGTTCACATAGTTGATTTTCTCGAACACCTTTTGCCCATAACGGTTAAAAATGCTGACCTTGTTGTTGGGGGACTCCTCAAGTCCATCGATCACCAAAAAATCGTTGGTGCCATCCCCATTAGGGCTCAAAAAATAGTTGCCTAAGGTGGGATTGTTCACGGCGAAGGTGTCCGTAGGCAATGGAACGGTACCAAAGGTAATGGCCGAAAACTCGCTGGGTACAAAGGTCTCGGATGTCACAAAACCTTGCGTAATATCCCCACTAAAGGCTGTACTTCCAATATCCACCCACTGACGCGATGCCTTGCTCCAACCCACCACAATGATGGATTCTGCCGTGGCATTGGCAATTTCGCCCAAGGCACTTCTGGTGTTCCAACTAAGGGTTACTTGGGTGGGCACATCGCTCTGAAGTATCCAAAATTCCTTGTCCGAAACGGTTCCGATATTCCGCACCTTGTTGTTCACGTTAAATTGTTCCCCAATGGAAGTGGCATCGGAGGGATCCTCAAAAAAGTAGGCACAAACGGCCAAGGGTGCTGGGCTCTCCGTGTCAAAGGTGAGGGGACGCAATTGGTCCTCGTCTCCCACAGGGAAGGAAAATACGGTTCGGTTGTTAACGGCTGCAAACCCGGTAATCTTGGACGTGTTGCCCTCCCCGGTAAAAAATCCCTGGTCCATAAAGTTGAGATAGGTGGTAGGGATGCTGGGCGGAGTGGCAATGTCACCATCCACAAAATTTAGGTTGTTGCGCACATTGGCGGGTATAAACAGATAGAGCTCGCTGTCCTTTAGGACTTCCATGTCCCAAAAGGTAGGTGGAATGGCTCCGGATATATGGGTGGTCTGCGGGCCATAAAACCCAACAAGTCCTTGCGTTTGGTCAAAAATCCCCTCGTTGATAAAATGCGTGTGCACCCCCATGTTGCCATGCACTTGAAAGTTACCGCTATTGTACAGCCCTTCCTGGGCCAGACAAAGACCGGTAAAGAGAAATACGGGTATGTGGAGGAGGGATTTCAAATTTTAAAAGTCTATAACGGTAAAATACCATTGCGCATCTACAGGAAGTCCAGAATTATTGTCTGTTATTTGAACGGTGAAATTATTTGCTGTTTGTGCAGTTACTTCTATTGTAGTATCAGGACCTGCACTAAACAAAGTCAGTTGAACTACATAATCAGATGTAGCAGCTGCAGATGAAAATACAACCTGGTAATTTCCTGTTCCTAAATTATTAACAATTGATACTCCATTGCTTCTTATTTGGGAATTAGCATTCATTTTTCCAATTGCTAGATATGGACTTCTCCATACTACTGATCCGCCTTCGGTGGCAAGAACTTGTCCATTTGTAGCAGACGGTTTTACCTGTAATACGTTTGCACTAATTTCTATAGTAGCATCATCGACATTTACTTGTAGTGCTCCAGCACCATCTTGTACAAGGCCATTTCCTGCTACATCAGGGTTTATTTTTGTGGCAGATACAGCATCCGTTGCAATATCAGTTGTTTCTACGGCACCAGGGGCAATTTTATTGGTTGTTACTGCATCATTGGATATGGTGAGAACACCTGCATTTGTGATGGTGGCATCGCCGCCCATGGTCACACCCGTAGCGGTATTTGTCGCGTCCCCCACGAACATCTGCCCATCGTTCAGGGTGGATGATGCGAAGTTTGTTCTGTCCTCCCAAATGGGGTCGCCGTTGACATCGGTGGTCAGGACCTTGTCCGCGTCCGCTACCCCGGCGGTTCCTATTTTCGTAGTAGTAACAGCATTATCGGCAAGATCATTAGTATTTACTTCCCCATCCAAAATTTTTGCCGTTGTGACCGCATTGTCAATCAAATCAATCCCCACATTTTCAAATAATGCAGTAAGAGGGGTTCCGGTTATGAGCATTGTACCATCTGGAGAAGATAATGTACCATCACCTGTAAATTGTGTCACATTCACTTCCAATGAACCGTCTCCTGCCTGTTGCAAACCGGTTCCGGCTACATTGGCATTTATTTTATCCGCATCAACGCTATCATCAATTAGTTCGGCAGTTCCTACGGAATTGTCGGCCATCTTAACATTTGTCACCGCATTATTGGCAAGGTCCACTGTGGCTACCTGCCCATCCTGTATTTTATCGCTGTTTACCGAATTATCCGCAAGTTCATTGTTGGTAATACCCCCATCCGCTACATCCAGGGTATATGGGTCCGTACCAGAGCCCCCACCATTTAAATCCAGAGTACCATCTGTGGGGCCTACCACTTCGTTCCCCACGATACCGTCCACTTCGGTAATTCCCAAAATATTTTCATTTACCAAAACCCAATTGAATCCGTCCCATTGAATGATATCCCCGGGGACCCCGTTTTCGGCATCGGCCAGTTTTGGTAGGGTAACGGCTCCTTCGGCCAAGTCAAGACTGCCAACCGTTCCGTTCTGTATCTTATCGCCATTAATGGCTGAAGGCGCAATATTGGCCCCTGTGATCTGGTTTACCTCAAAATTGTAATTGGTACTGCCATCGGGGTTCAGGGTAGGGGTGATCACCACCGTACTGTCCCTTGCATTCGGATTGATCTGGCTCAAGAAATCGGCACGGGTGCTTACGGTAAAGGAGTTGTCCAACGCCTCACAGATATTGATCCATTGCGAACCATCAAAGTAATGGATACAGTCTTGGTCCGTATTGTAGACCAGGGCCCCGCGCAATGGAGTTATGGCGTTCATTTGGGCATCTGTAAGCCGCGGAATCACCAAGGCTTTGGAGGTACTTTCCAGTTCCAATACAGATGCGGGATCCAAGTTTTGTGGGTTATCACCAATTTTTACCTGCCCGGTGAGCGTGTGGATCATAAGCAGGCCAATGACCAAGGAGACAATAGTAGTTTTCACGGCGTTCGCTATTTGAGGATTTACAAACGTAAACAACAAAGCTAAACTTCTGGTTGTATTTCTATAAGAATTACCGTCAAAATACGAACTTCAAGGGTGAACGGGATACCCTTTGGGTATATGGGAGGGGTAGAATTAACAAAAGTTTAGAACCCCATGATTTTTTTATATCGGCTTCAAGGGTTTTCTTTATCTTGTGCTAAACACATCGTTATGAAAAATATAGTATTGGTAGCTTTTGCCTTGTTGATGTCCGGTTGGTCCTTTGCGCAGGAAGATCGGCAGCTTTTGCGCGGAAAGGTACTGTACAGAAGCTCCAATGTGCCCAATGAGCATGTGGTGAACACTACCTCCGGGGAGGCTACCATTACCGATGATGATGGGGAATTTATCATCCCGGTAAAGGAAGGGGACCAAGTGGTATTTACGGCGGTCAACTTTCAATTGGAAGTGGTGACCATTTCACCGGAAATCCTTCAAAAAAATAGATTGGTGGTAGAGGTTACCGAAAAAGTAAGGGAATTGGATGAAGTAGTGGTGACCCCAGAAAACCAAGCCCGTTTTCTGGAGGTGAAGAACGAGGATTTCAAGGAATTTGATTACGAAATTGACAGGGGGACCGAAGTAGAGAACGTAGCCGAGTCCAGAACGGTTCGCGGAATGAAGGACGGTATCAACTTTGTGAACATTTTCAAGGCGTTGATGAAGACCCGAAAAGTGGCCGGCGAGGAAAAAGCACCACTGAAGGTCAGTGAGGTATTGCGCCATGTGTATGATGATGAGTTCTTTGTGGTGGATCTAAAACTTCCCCAAGACAAAATAGATGCCTTTTTACTTTACTGCGATGATAAAGTGCCCTCCCAGACCTTGTTGAGAAAGGAGAATGAATTCCAGCTGATCGATTTTCTTGTGACCCAAAGCAAGGAATATCTGGCAACCTTGGAGGAATGAAAAATCTTTTTGTTCCATTGGTCTTGTTGTTGGCTGTTGTGGCCAATGCCCAAGATTACGGGAAAAAAGTGTTGAGGGGCAGGGTAACCAGTGTGGACAAGGATGTAGTAGGTGTTGTGGTGCAGAACATTTCCTCGGAACAGGCCGTCATCACCGATTTGGATGGGAATTTTGCCATCCAGGTACAGGAAAACGATACCTTGGTCTTCTCGGCGGTCCATTTTTTAAGAAAAACCCTTATAGTTTCGGAATCTTTGTATGGCTCCAGCTTTGTAGAGGTGCCCATGCAGGAGTTTGTGAACGAGTTGAAGGAAGTAGTGGTCAGGCCATTTAACCTCTCCGGTGATTTGAATCAGGACCTGGACCAGTTGGTTTTGGAAAAGGATGTAAGTGCCGAGGCTTTGGGATTGCCCAATGCACACCAAAAGGTTCCCACCCAGAGTGAGCGCATGCTGCAATCAGCAACCTATGGAAAGTTCAATTTGGGTATGATCTTGAGCCCACCTTTGGACCCCATTATCAATGCCATTACGGGACGGACCAAAATGTTGAAGAACCGGGTGAAGGTGGACAAGACCTATTTGCAAACCCAACAAGTACAGAATTATTATGCGGATTCCCTGTTTGTGAGCACTTTGAAGATTCCCATGGAAAAAATTGATGATTTCATGTACTTCTGCGAAGTGGATGAAAATTTTCAGACGGTGTTGGATTCAGAAGACAAACTGAAACTTTGGGATTTTATGTTGGAAAAGAGTAGGGCCTACCGCAAAAACAATCAATTGGATTGAGGTCTTTGGCAAGCAAATTGCAGAAAATGCAATAAAACTGTAACATTGCGAAACAAATGAAGTCTTATAACCGTATGATGGGAATGAAAACTGCAAAAAAAATGCTGTTGCCTTTGGCAATGGTCATTTTTTTGTCCTTTACTTCAGCGCATAAATTCTACGTCAGTGTCACCAACATGGTCTATTCGGAAAAGGATGAGGCCTTTCAGATTACCAGTCGCATTTTTATAGATGATATGGACGCTCTTCTCAAAGAGCGCTATGGCATTGTGTCCAAGCTGGCCACACCCAACGAATCCAAAGTGGCCCAGGAATATATCGAGAAATATTTCAGGACCAAGTTTGCCGTAACCATTGATGGAAAACTTGTGAACTATAAGTTTTTGGGAAAACGGTATGATAAGGATGTGGTAATCTGCTACTTGGAGATTCCCAATGTGAAGTTATCCGAAGTCAAGAGCTTGTCTGTACAAAACGAAATATTGACGGATATGTTCGAGGAGCAGCAGAATGTGGTCCATATAAAATGGAAAGGACACAAGAAAAGTTTTGTGCTGATCAAGGAGAATAATAAAGGAATGTTAAACTTATAACGCATTCTTAACATTTGGTTAAAATGCGTTACTTTTCACTGATAATAAAACCAAAATAGAAAATGAGCAAAATCAAGTATTGTATTGCTTCCGTACTGTTCCTTTTTGGTGCCGTGGTTATGGCGCAGGAAGATGGCGAAGTGAAGCAAGACCGTGAACCGGGCCACTACAACCAAAGCAGGTTCAAACAATTGTACGAGGAGTTTTCCACTCCCAATACCTACCGTTCCGCTTCTGGGGCGCCAGGACCAGATTATTACCAACAACAGGCAGATTATGTGATGAACATCCAATTGGATGACAAAAATGCCAAGATCCATGGTGAGGAAACCATCACGTATCACAACAACTCCCCAGATGACCTAGAGTTCCTTTGGGTTCAGTTAGATCAAAACGTGCGTGCCAAAGATTCCAAATCTCCTTTGCGCAATGGCAATGGGGTGAACATTGCATACACGGCCGGTAATTTTGCCGAAACCTTTATCAGCGAGCCTTTTGATGGTGGTTTCAATATTGAATGGGTAAAGGACGCCAACGGAAAACCGTTGTCCTATACCATCAACCAGACCATGATGCGGGTGAACATCCCACAAGCATTGAAAAGTGGTGAAAAGATTTCTTTTTCCATCAAATGGTGGTACAACATTCCCGATCACACCGTTAACCGTGCTCGATCTGGATACGAATATTTCCCAAAAGATGGCAACCGTGCTTATGTAATTGCCCAGTTCTTCCCAAGAATGGCTGTGTACAGCGATGTGGAAGGATGGCAAAACCACCAGTTCTGGGGTAGCGGAGAGTTTGCATTGCCTTTTGGAAATTATGATGTGAGCATTACTGTTCCTGCCGATCACGTGTTGGATGGAACCGGTGTATTGCAGAACCGTGAGGATGTGTTCTCCAAAGAAATGATGAAGCGTTACAAGCAGGCTACCAAGTCTTATGACAAGCCTGTGATCATTGTGACCCAAGAAGAAGCCGAAGCTGCTGAAAAAGGTTTTTCAACCGATACCAAGACTTGGAAGTTTAAGGCGACCAATGTTCGAGACTATGCATTCGCCTCATCCAGAAAATTTGTTTGGGACATGCA
>JAGQZL010000260.1 GCA_020434915.1 Allomuricauda sp.
CACCATAGCGAATACTATTACCAACAAGCTCAATTTTACGATAGTCATTCGGCATACCATTATCCGAGGAGTAATGTGGCCGTTAGGTCCAATGTGCGAGTCACATCGCCACGAGTCGGAATCAGTATATTTTAGAGTTGTTTTAGTTAGTTAATGAAAAACGCCCCGAATCGGGGCGTTTTTTTATTGGTTATCAAGACCTCCTTTGCGTTCAGGAGACCGGGGAGTAGGCCATTCCAATTGTTCGTTGGTCCTGTCACTTATGGGTAGCACAGCTTTTTCACGGGAAGTCTTTTCCGGATACTCGCTGGCCATATATGCCAATATTGCCGTCAGGATGGCGTTGTTCCTAACATCATCAAAAATAATCTTGTCATACGTGTCCCTATTGGTATGCCAGGTATAGTTCCAATAGGACCAACTGAGTGAACTCAAGCTAAAGGCTGGTGCCCCGGCCGCTTGGAAGGAAGCATAATCGGAACCACCTCGTGCCGGAGTACCCGGAAAGGTAGTTTCTATTTCATCCGTAATCTCTTTTGGAACCGCATGTAACCATTTGCCCAAATAATCATAGGCATTTAAAAAACCGCCGCCGGAGATACGAACTACCCTCCCGGTCCCATTGTCTTGGTTAAACAGGGCTTGTACGCCTCCCACAATGGCTGGGTGGTCTTCCACAAAAGCCCTGGAGCCATTCAGTCCCTGCTCCTCGCTTCCCCAGTGACCTACCAAGATGGTCCGTTTTGGGTTTGGATAGACTTTTTTCAGAATTCGTGCAGCCTCCATCATGGTCAATGTGCCTGTACCGTTATCAGTGGCCCCGGTACCACCATCCCATGAATCAAAATGGGCAGACAAAATCACGTATTCATCTGGTTTTTCAGAACCTTTGATCTCGGCAATTGTATTGAAAGTGGGTTGTGGCCCCAAATCCTTGGATTCTGCCATGATGTGGATTTGAGGTTTCTGTCCGGACTCTACCAATCTGTAAAGCATTCCATAGTCCTCTAGTTCCAGGTCCACGGTAGGTATTTTCTCCGTTCTGGCACCAAATATTTTGTTGACCCCAAATCCTCTGGACCAGTAGGAAGCAACCAAACCGGAGGCACCCGCCGCTTCCAGGGCAGTAGGGAGTGTTCTGGAGTTGTATCCCATGTGTTGCATGTTGTCATTCCATGCCTTGGTCTGCTCGTCACGTTCCTTCTTCATTTTTTCAAATGATTTTTCCGTGGCAAATTCTTCCCAATTATAATCAGGTCTGCCAGTGGGCTGTGGCATCGAGATCATGACCAATTTCCCTTTTACATTGGGGAGCCATTTCACAAACTCCATGGAATCTTTTACCATAGGTAATACCACCAATTCAGCAGTAACTCCCTTTTTGGGGGTGGCGGGGCTCCATGCCAATTGGGTGCCCCTTAAACTTTGAACTCTCGGGTACACCATATCTATATGGGATATGCCGCGCTCCCAACCGCGCCATTCACCCCATTGTTCGTTCCGGGCAGGGATACCCCAAGTGGCATATTTGGCCACTGCCCAATCATGCGCCTTTTTCATTTGTGGCGTACCGACCAATCGGGGACCAATACCGTCCATGAGTTCATGTCCTAGGAGTTCCAATTGGGAATGCTCGTTTGCTTCTGTAAGGATTGCCTCAATTACAGGGTCTTTTTCCTGTGCGATGGACCAACCAATGTTGATCAGCAAAAATGTGATGAGTAGAGTTGTTTTTCGTATCATTAGGTTGAATTGTTTGCCCTAAAATAGCACAATTCACCCAGTAGGGGAAATGGTACAACTAAGATGTCTTGAATGGAGGGGTAGATGGATTAGGCTACTTTTTTCAACAGGTCAAAGCAAGGACATTTCTTGCAGCGCTTGTTTTCGCCCTTCTTGTATTTCTTGCAGCACTTGGATTTTACGTTGCCAGCGGAAGGCAATTCCTTTAGCAAGGCTTTTTTAAGCTTCTTTTTTTCTTTCTTTTTGATTTTTCCCATCACATCTCAAAAGATGGGACAAAACTAATTGTTTTTAATTAATCTAAATAAGAAATTAACACAATTGTTTGGTAAACCAATATCAAAAACGAAGCGAAACTCCCATGGTATTTGGGCCAAAGGACAGGTTCCAACTTACCTTTTTGGCAGTCTGGTTATATTTTTCGTCGTATTTGGAGTCCAAATACCTGTCTATGGATTCCACAATGAAAATGCTTAGTACCGTACTGAAAGCAACATCGGAAAACCAATGGAAGTTGTCCACAACACGCACAAAGCCCGGAATGGACCCCAGTGTGTACAACCCTACCTTGACCCATGGACTTTTAAACTGTTTGGCAATGGCGTAGGCATTGCTGAAGGCCAACATGGCATGGCCCGAGGGAAAGGAATCATAATTGTAAACACGGTCCAAGTGCAGAGGGTCAAAGGTGCTGGAATTGGCACCACTCTTGGGTCGTGCCCTCCCAATGATACGTTTGCTCACTTGTTGTAAAAAGCCACCAGCCGTGGCAGAGGAAATAAGGAGCACCCCGGTACGTCTCAATTTTTCATTTTTAGTAAAGAGTCCCGCCAAATAGACCCCGCCGGTAAGCATGTAATTGTTCTCCGGGCTTCCGTATTCATGGCCATAATCCAAAACCAAATTGGGAACATCTTCTCGAAAGCCATTGGTCCAGTCATTTATTTCATCATCTACCGTAAACAGAAGCAAGGTACTCCCGGTCAAGTATCCAAAATTGGCAAAATCGTTGCCTTGCCAGTGCAAAGGTCTGGAATAGGCGTAGCCCACACCTCCAAAAATATTGCCGAGGTCATAGGTAAAGTTGTTCCAGAGCTTGTCTTGTTTCGGGGATTTTACATCTTGGGCGGAAAGCGACAGGACCGCAAAAAATAGGAAAATGTATTTCAGTGATTTCATAAAGGTTGAAAACAAAAGTAGTCGGCAAAATTATGAATAAATATCCTGAGCCAATCGAAAAGTGTTGGAGTGGGCCTCCACAATGACCTTGATATCGGGGGAATAGCCGCCGCCCATACTGCACTGAACAGGAATGTTCGTATCATGGCAGGTTTGCAATACAAATCGGTCACGTTCCTTGCAGCCGTCCATACTAAGCGACAACGTACCCAACTTGTCCGATTCCAGGACATCCACTCCGCAGAGGTAAAAGATAAAATCTGGCCGAACTTTTTCAAGCAATTCCGGCAATGTGTTTTTGAGGATAGTAAGATAAGCTTCATCTCCCGTGCCTTTTTCCAAAGGAATATCCAAGTCGGAAGTCTCCTTTTTGAAGGGATAATTGCTCTTCCCGTGCATGGAGAAGGTAAAAACAGAACTGTCGTTCTGAAAAATTTCTGCGGTACCGTTCCCTTGATGGACATCCAAATCCACTATCAAGATATTGGATGCCAATTGTTTGTGCCGAAGGTAACGGGCGCCAATGGCTTGGTCATTGAGCATGCAAAATGCTTCGCCCCTATTGGAATAAGCATGGTGGGTACCCCCAGCAATGTTCATCGAAATCCCATGTTCCAAGGCAAATTCGCAACCTTTTATGGTGCCATCCGTAATGATACGCTCCCGTATCACCAGCTCTTTGCTCAAGGGGAAACCAATTTTACGGGCTTCCTTTGGAGGAATGTCCAAATTCGTCAGATGTTTATAATACCCATCATCATGGACGGCCAATATGTGTTGGTCATCAGGCAAGGAAGGCTCAAAAAAATTGGCAGAAGTACAAGTGCCCTCATGGAGCAGTTGTTGGGGCAAAAGTTCATATTTGAGCATGGGAAAACGGTGCCCGTCCGGTAAATGGTGTTTGTAAATGGGATGATAGGCGATTTTGAGCATCTTGTTTATCTCATTTATGCAGTGCCAGTTGTATCCGTTTTCTGGGAACATCCACATCCAACACCTTTACGATTACCTGTTGGTGAAGGCTTACATGCTCGTTCACATCCTTTACAAAGGTATCGGAGAGATTGGAAATATGGATCAGGCCACTTTCCTTGATGCCGATATCCACAAAGCAACCAAAGTTGGTGATATTGTTCACGATACCCGGCACCAAT
>JAGQZL010000261.1 GCA_020434915.1 Allomuricauda sp.
CAAACATGATGCCACAGGCAATCACGGATGCCCTAACGGTTCCCACGTAGGACGATAAATCTATCTCATTAAGGACTTCCTTGCTGACCTGATAGGTTCCCAAAAAGTTGATGGATAGTGGGGCTACTACAAAGTAGCCGAACAATACCCCCAAGAAAAATAAAAAGAATGCCGTAAGGATAAATCCTCTGGAGTGTTTGCGTTCATTTTCATAAAGTCCCGGACTAATGAACTTCCATAATTCATACAAAATATAGGGGAAGCCAAGAATGACCCCGGCCCAGATGGAGGTCCAAATGTGGGCAGAGAACTGACCCGCCATCAATCGGCTTTGGATGGTGAATGGTAGGGAATCCCCGCAGAATTCCGAAGTGACCCCAAAAAAAGTAGCGATGTTGCAAAAAAATCGGTAGGTGGGGAAGTCCATGTTTTTGGGACCAAAAAGGATGGTGTCAAAAATGAACCCTTTAAAAATGAATGCCAGACATGCAATGATCACTACAGCCAGTGTGGATCGGATCAAATGCCAGCGCAATTCTTCCAAATGATCCAAAAAGGACATTTCATCCGGACTTTTCTTTTCTGTTTTAGCCATTATAGGATTCCCTCGTTTATAAGGTTATGGATATGGACCACGCCAGCATAGGTATCGCCATCAAAAGCCAATAACTGGGAGATGCTCTTTTCCTGTAACAATTTTAGCGCATTTATTGCAAGGGTATCAATATCCACCGATTTTGGGTTGGAAGTCATGATGTCCTTGGCGGTTAGGCCACTTATGTTATCATATTTGCTCAACATTCTTCGTATATCACCATCCGTAACAATGCCAACTACTTTGTTGTTTTCGGTCACGGCGGTAACACCCAGCATCTTGGATGAGATTTCTACAATCACATCCTTAACACTGGTATTTATGTCAACCAGTGGTTTTTCATTGTTCACTACTATATCCGCCACCCGAAGGTATAGTTTCTTGCCCAAGGCCCCGCCAGGGTGGTACTTTGCAAAATCCGCACTACTAAAGCCTTTCAGTTCCAAAAGACAAATGGCAAGTGCATCCCCCATGGCCATCTGTGCCGAAGTACTAGTGGTCGGAGCCAAATTATTGGGGCATGCTTCTTTCTCCACATAGGAATTGAGTACAAAATCGGCCTGTTTGGCCAACATGGAATCCATGTTGCCGGTGATGCCGATTAGTTTGTTCTTTCCAATTTTAATGAGTGGAAGCAATGCCTTTATCTCAGGGGTATTTCCGCTTTTGGAGATACAGATGACCACATCGTTCTCCTGTATGGTGCCCAAATCGCCGTGAATGGCATCAGCGGCATGCATAAATATGGCCGGGGTCCCGGTGGAGTTCAAAGTGGCCACGATTTTGGAGGCTACAATGGCACTTTTTCCCACTCCGGAGACTACCACTCTTCCTTGGGATTCAAGGATAAATTGTACGGCCTGTGCGAATTGCTCATCAAGCAGCTCTATTAAATTGGCAATAGCCTTGCTTTCAATTTCAAGGGTGCGTTTTGCGATGGATAAAATGGACTGAATGTCGTTCAATGTAATTAACGATTATCTAATTGTATTCCTCAAAGAATATCTTATCTTTAAGATTACAAAACTAATCAAACTATCTTTTTCTGACCATTATGGAAGACAGAATACTTCCAGGAAAGAATGATTGATTGTTAAAAGTGTTGCAGTGGCCTAAAAGGTTAGCCTGTTGTTAATAGAAAAATGCGGAAATGAGCCTAACGAATACCGATTTGCATTCCTCACTCAAAAAATATTTTGGTTTTTCAAAATTTAAGGGGCTTCAAGAAAATGTGATCCAGAATGTTCTGGATGACAAGGACACCTTTGTGATCATGCCAACAGGTGGCGGAAAATCACTTTGCTACCAATTGCCGGCCATCATGAAAGAGGGAACGGCCATTGTGGTGTCCCCATTGATTGCCCTGATGAAGAACCAAGTGGATGCTATACGGGGCATATCCGAACAAAATGGTATTGCCCATGTATTGAACTCCTCTTTGACCAAGGCGGAAGTACGACAGGTGATGGAGGACATTTCCAACGAGGTGACCAAGTTGCTGTATGTGGCCCCGGAATCATTGACCAAAGAGGAATATGTGGATTTTTTACGGACCGTAAAACTTTCCTTCGTGGCGGTGGATGAGGCCCACTGTATTTCGGAATGGGGCCATGACTTTAGACCGGAGTACCGGAATCTGAAAGGAATCATCAATCGGTTGGGTGATGATATCCCTATCATTGGATTGACGGCCACAGCTACCCCCAAAGTACAGGAAGATATTATCAAAAATCTTGGGATGACAGATGCCAAGGTCTTCAAGGCATCTTTTAACAGGCCCAATTTATTTTATGAAGTACGTCCCAAGACCCAAAATGTGGATGCGGATATTATCCGATTCGTAAAACAGCATCAGGGAAAATCAGGGATCATTTATTGTTTGAGCCGAAAACGAGTGGAGGAATTGGCACAAGTGCTCCAAGTAAATGGAATAAGTGCTGTGCCATACCATGCCGGTTTTGATGCCAAGACCCGTTCCAAGTACCAAGATATGTTTTTGATGGAAGAAGTGGACGTGGTGGTGGCCACCATCGCTTTTGGAATGGGAATCGACAAGCCCGATGTCCGCTTTGTAATCCACCATGACATTCCCAAGAGCATTGAAAGTTACTATCAGGAGACAGGCCGTGCAGGTCGCGATGGGGGAGAGGGCCATTGTTTGGCCTTCTACGCCTACAAGGATGTGGAAAAATTGGAAAAATTCATGTCGGGCAAACCGGTGGCCGAACAGGAAATAGGAAATGCGCTGCTTCAGGAGATTGTGGCCTATGCTGAAACTTCCATGTCCAGGAGAAAATTCATTCTACATTATTTTGGGGAGGATTTTGACCCCATCTATGGCGAGGGAGCCGATATGGACGATAATTCCCGTAACCCAAAACCTAAGGAAGAGGCCAAGGATGAGGTGGTGAAACTGTTGAGCGTGGTTCGGGATACCAATGAAAAATTCAAGTCCAAGGAAATTGTCAGGATTTTGGTCGGTAAGACCAATGCGATGATTTCTTCACATAGAACTGATGAAAAGCCCTTTTTTGGTATTGGAAAGGATAAGGATAAAGCGTATTGGATGGCCTTGGTTCGCCAGGTGTTGGTCGCTGGCTTGTTAAAGAAGGAGATTGAACGCTATGGCATCCTTCATTTGACCGATGAAGGTGGGAAGTACCTCCAAAAACCAGAATCCTTCATGATGACCAAGGACCATGTATACTCTGAAGAAGGTGGGGATAATGTGGTAACTGCTGGAAAATCTGGCGGCGGGGCTGCGGATGATAATTTGCTGAAACTGCTTCGGGATTTGCGTAAAAAAGAAGCCAAAAAATTGGAAGTTCCTCCTTTTGTGGTGTTTCAGGATCCCTCTTTGGAGGATATGTCCCTAAAATATCCCATCTCCATGGAAGAACTTTTGAACATCCAAGGTGTTGGGGAAGGGAAGGCCAAAAAATATGGGAAGCCCTTTATCGATTTGATTTCCACATACGTGGAGGAAAACGATATTGTGCGTCCGGATGACCTTGTGGTCAAAAGTACCGGGGCCAATTCCGGCCTTAAACTCTACGTGATACAAAGTATCGACAGAAAACTACCCTTGGATGATATTGCCTCCGCTAAAGGACTTGAACTCTCCGAATTGATCAAGGAAATGGAACAGATTGTGTTCAGTGGTACCAAATTGAACATTGGGTATTGGATAGACGAAATTCTGGATGAAGACCAACAAGAGGAAATCCATGACTACTTTTTGGAAGCGGATACCGATTCCATTTCACAGGCCATTGATGAATTTGATGGGGATTATGACGATGAGGAGCTCAGACTATACCGACTCAAGTTCATAAGCGAGGTGGCTAACTAAGGGGCCAGGTATTCAAACGGGTATCCTGGAATGTTCCTTAAGACCATGAACAGTACAATTATCAAAAGGATAATGGCCGGGGCAT
>JAGQZL010000262.1 GCA_020434915.1 Allomuricauda sp.
GCCAATAACAACGCTCAAAGCTAGAAGAAAGAATATGGGACAAAAGACCAATCCAATAGGAAATCGCTTAGGAATTATCAGAGGATGGGAATCCAACTGGTACGGAGGAAACGATTACGGCGATAAGCTGGCTGAAGACGATAAGATCAGAAAATATGTACACGCTCGTTTGGCAAAGGCAAGTGTGTCCAGGGTAATCATCGAAAGAACCTTGAAATTGATCACCATCACCATTACCACGGCCCGTCCTGGTATCATCATCGGTAAAGGTGGACAAGAGGTGGATAAACTTAAGGAAGAGCTTAAGAAAATCACCAACAAAGAGGTTCAGATCAATATCCATGAAATAAAGAGACCTGAATTGGATGCCAATTTGGTAGCTGCCAGTGTTGCAAGACAGATCGAGAGCAGAATTTCATACAGAAGAGCCATTAAAATGGCCATTGCAGCTGCAATGCGTATGAATGCCGAAGGAATCAAGATCCAGATTTCAGGACGTTTGAACGGAGCTGAGATGGCACGTTCAGAATCTTACAAAGAAGGAAGGATTCCATTGTCCACTTTCCGTGCCGATGTTGACTATGCCTTGCACGAAGCCCACACTACTTACGGTAGATTGGGAATCAAGGTATGGATCATGAAGGGAGAAGTTTATGGAAAAAGAGAACTTTCCCCATTGGTAGGATTGAGCAAGAGTCAAGGAAAAGGCGGTAAACAAGAGGGTGGTAAAAAACCTCGCCGTAGAAAGTAATAAGATAAAGTAAGGTAAGATGTTACAGCCAAAAAGAACAAAGTTTCGTAAAGCCCAGAAAGGGCGTATGAAAGGAATCTCTCAAAGAGGTCACCAGCTTTCCAATGGAATGTTTGGTATCAAATCTTTGGATTCCCACTTCATCACTGCCCGTCAAATTGAGGCTGCGCGTATTGCTGCGACAAGATACATGAAGAGGCAAGGTCAATTGTGGATCAAGATATTCCCGGACAAGCCCATCACCAAGAAACCTCTTGAGGTTCGTATGGGTAAAGGTAAGGGTGCTCCTGAATATTGGGTGGCCATCGTAAAACCTGGAAGAATTATGTTCGAGGTTGCCGGTGTCCCAATGGATGTGGCCAAGGAAGCCTTGAGGCTTGCGGCCCAAAAGTTGCCTGTTAAGACCAAATTTGTAGTGGCAAGGGATTATTCCGCCTAATTTTTAATTGAGAATTAAGATGAGACAATCAGAAATAAAAGAACTTTCAATTGAAGAGCTAAAGGAGAAGTTGGCCGAGTTCAAGAAACAACATGCCGATCTTAAGATGGCACACGCCGTTACTCCATTGGAAAATCCTTTACAGATTAGAAAGACTAGAAGGACGGTGGCAAGAATTGCAACAGAATTAACTAAAAGGGAATTACAATAATTGGTTCTGCCTTATGGAAAACAGAAATTTAAGAAAAGAAAGAATAGGCGTTGTTACCAGCAACAAAATGGAGAAATCAATTGTGGTTTCTGAGGTAAAGCGAGTTAAACACCCCATGTACGGGAAATTCGTTTTGAAGACCAAGAAATATGTTGCCCACGACGAAAAGAACGATTGCAACGAAGGCGATACCGTTAAAATAATGGAAACCAGACCTATGAGCAAGACAAAATGCTGGAGGTTGGTAGAAATCCTAGAAAGAGCTAAATAATTATGGTACAGCAAGAATCAAGATTAAAGGTTGCGGACAATACCGGTGCAAAAGAAGTTTTGACCATCCGCGTACTTGGAGGAACAAAGAGAAGGTATGCTTCCTTGGGTGACAAAATTGTTGTTACCGTAAAAGAAGCCACGCCAAACGGTACTGTAAAGAAAGGTTCTGTTTCTACAGCAGTTGTTGTACGAACCAAAAAGGAAGTAAGAAGACCTGATGGATCTTACATCCGTTTTGATGACAATGCCTGTGTGTTGTTGAACCCAGCTGGTGAAATGAGAGGTACCCGTGTATTCGGACCTGTTGCCAGGGAGTTGAGGGACAGACAGTTCATGAAGATTGTTTCATTGGCGCCCGAAGTGCTATAAAAGAAATATCAGAGAGATGAAGTTGAAAATAAAAACAGGGGATACGGTTAAAGTAATTGCTGGAGACCATAAAGGTAGCGAAGGCAAGGTGCTTAAGGTAGACCGTGAAAAGAACAAAGCGATCGTGGAAGGTATCAACATGGTGTCCAAACACGAAAAGCCAAGTGCTCAGAACCCTCAAGGAGGCATAACAAAGAAGGAGGCGCCTATGCATATCTCCAATCTTTCATTGATCGACCCAAAATCCGGTGATGCCACTAGGGTTGGATACGAAGTGAGAGATGGAAAGAAAGTAAGGTTTTCCAAAAAATCCAATGAAGTAATTTAGTCATGAGTTACATTCCAAGATTAAAGCAAGAATACAAGGAGCGTGTGATCAAGGCGCTTACCGATGAATTTGGTTACCAAAATGTAATGCAGGTGCCAAAATTGACGAAGATAGTTGTGAGCCGTGGTGTAGGTGCTGCTGTTTCCGATAAAAAACTTATCGACCATGCAGTAGACGAATTGACCATGATCACCGGTCAAAAAGCGGTTTCTACCCTATCCAAGAAAGACGTTGCTACCTTTAAATTGAGAAAAGGTATGCCCATTGGAGCCAAAGTAACCTTGAGAGGAGAACGCATGTACGAATTTTTGGATCGTTTGATCACTTCCGCCCTTCCAAGGGTACGTGATTTCCAAGGAGTGAAAGCTACCGGTTTTGACGGTCGTGGAAACTACAACTTGGGTATCACCGAGCAGATCATCTTTCCTGAGATCAACATAGACAGGATCAACAGAATCAACGGTATGGACATTACGTTCGTTACCTCTGCTGAGACTGATAAAGAAGCAAAATCATTGTTAACCGAACTGGGAGTACCCTTTAAAAAGAACTAGTATGGCCAAGGAATCAATGAAAGCCCGTGAGAGAAAAAGGGCAAAAATGGTTGCAAAATATGCCGAGAAAAGAAAGGCACTAAAAGAAGCCGGTGATTACGAAGCCCTTCAAAAGCTTCCAAAAAATGCATCTCCGGTACGTCAACGCAACCGTTGCAAATTGACCGGAAGACCAAGAGGGTACATGAGAACCTTCGGTATATCCAGGGTTACTTTCAGGGAAATGGCCAACCAAGGTCTTATCCCAGGAGTTAAAAAGGCAAGTTGGTAATTTAGATATAGAAAAGAAATGCTTACAGATCCAATTTCAGATTATTTGACCAGAATCAGAAATGCCAGCAAGGCAGGTCATAGGGTAGTGGATATTCCCGCTTCCAATCTTAAGAAACAGATTACCAAAATATTGTTCGATCAAGGATATATTTTGAGCTATAAGTTCGAGGACGATAAAGTACAGGGTAACATTAAAATAGCCCTTAAGTACGATAAGTTCACCAAAGAGCCCATCATCAAAAAATTGCAACGGGTAAGTAAACCCGGTCTGCGAAAATATGCAGGTTCTGAAGAGCTACCAAGGGTATTGAACGGTTTGGGTATTGCCATTGTGTCCACTTCCCACGGAGTGATGACCAGCAAGCAGGCCAAGCAAGAGAATGTAGGTGGTGAAGTATTGTGCTACGTATATTAATTGAGAAAAGAGAAGAAAAATGTCTAGAATAGGTAACAGTCCAATTGCAATTCCTGATGGCGTCACTGTAGAAGTGAAAGATGCCATGGTTACCGTAAAAGGTAAAATGGGAGAACTTTCGCAAGATTTTTCAGGGGTTGACGTAAAGGTTGAGGATGGTAGTGTTGTGGTTGAAAGACCTTCCGATTCCAAAGATCACAAAGCAAAACATGGGTTATATAGGGCCCTTATTGCCAATATGGTAAAAGGGGTGTCCCAAGGTTGGACCAAGGAGTTGGAATTGGTAGGTGTTGGTTACAGAGCCAGCAACCAAGGACAAAAATTGGATTTGGCCCTAGGGTTCTCTCACAACATCATCTTGGACATTG
>JAGQZL010000263.1 GCA_020434915.1 Allomuricauda sp.
ATCAATGCCGGGAACCAAGTGGTGCGTGGCGCCGCAGAGCGAAACGCCGTGAACGCTCCCATTCAGGGAAGTGCAGCGGACATCATCAAGATTGCGATGATCAACATCCATAAAAAGCTTACGGAAGGCCAATACAAGACCAAGATGCTGTTGCAGGTGCACGATGAATTGGTGTTCGATTGCTATAAACCCGAGTTGGACACCATGAAGGAACTCATTAAATCCGAAATGGAACATGCCTACAAACTCTCCGTACCGTTGGATGTGGAAGTGGGTGTGGGCGAGAACTGGTTGGAGGCGCATTGATGAACGATACATCAGGACAGATTATATTATGATTTTAGAAATAGGTATTAATTGGAAAAAAATTGTTCCCTACATACTGGATGCCATTCTTGAAATCGGCCTTGGAATCACATTTCTAGCTTCATATGGAAAAGATACTTCTTTTTTGTGGGCAGGAGTATTTTTAATTGTATTTGGAGTAGTCCAACTCATCCGAAAAGTAAAAACATTCCAACTTTCAAAATCACATTTGATAATCAAAAGACCATTGATGCCTTTTAAGTTTGCCGAAGTGAGTTTTGAACTTAAAAAAATTAAGGACATTGAACTAAAAAGAGTTGTCCGAGCGGGGCCATATATAAAGATTACTGGAGCAAAAGATGGCGGTTTTATGCTTGCGATGGACAAAAAGGCTGTTGATTTACTTGAAAATGAACTTAAAATATTAAATTTAAAGGTGACTAGAGAAAACATCTAAGAACAATTATTGGATTCTCCACCTCCCCAAACATAAATCCTACAAAACACTATCTTTAATCTTGTGCACCAATTACAAATGGTTTGCTCATTGATTTAATTGCTTGAAAAAAGATACCACTACCATATCATTTTTATCCATTTCCATTGCTTACACAATCGGGTTGTTGTTTTTTGCGATTTCAGAAACCGTTAAAAATGGAAGGGTAGATGATTTTGGGGTGATCATTTTTTGGTCGGCAATATTTGAATTGATTGCTTGGGCCATTTTCCTAATCTATCCTTTAAAAAAACTGAATCACAAAAGTTCACTATTCAATCCCATCATTTTTCCATTAATAACTACAATCTATTTTTTAGCGGTATTCACTTTAATGATTGGTTGGGCTTTTTTTGTAGGTCAATATTATATTGTTTTTGGGGTTGCTGCCGTGGTAGGGTACAGTTTTGGATTAATCTATGTAATTCTCATCAAGAGTGAGCGATTTCATAAGTTCATCCATGCAAAAACCTTTAATAGACTGATTGTACTCTACCCATTTGTGTTCCTCTTTTGTTTTTTATGGGTTTTTCCCAAGATAACACCCTCATTGGCATTTAGATTTATGCCCGATGAAATCCAAAGGGAGATTGTTGGGAATATCATCCCTAAATTTAAAGTTGGAGATGATTTTGAAGACTTGCAAAAATCATTGCCTGGCTATTTTGATCATATAGAAAATGGCAGCGGAAATATCGCTGTTCAGTCAGAAGAAGGTTTTTCGTTTGTGATTCAAATAAAAAACAACAAAATAATAAGACTGGAACATTCTAAAAAGGAGAACGCAGATTTCACCATTCATACCAAATTGAATCAATGATAGCCATGATAAAAATAAAAAAGGGAATGGCCGTTATTGGTTTTCTCGCTATCTGTCTTTCTTGCCAACCTAAATCGGAAATAGAAGGAAACTGGGTATTGGCATATACCCAATTTATAAGTGAAAGGGATACTTTCTATGGTAATGAATGTCGGTTCTTATCCATAAAAGGCAATAGGTTTAATTATTTGGAATACATTCAACCTGGCTACCAAATCGAAACTGTAAAGTCATCAGGAAAATTCGTGAAGAATGGAGACAAATTAGTCTTCAACGAGTATATCGACCATTATTTGGAGTTGATCTCAATTGATTCTGAAAGTTTGGTTTTTGGCAATCAAGAGCAAATCCAAGTGTACAAAAAATTACCCTTAACGTATTTTGCTCCAGAATGGAATCCAGTCAGTAAGAATTATAGTTTTATTGGAAATAAAGGGCAAGCATATTTCGAATTTATCAATGATTCCTTAATGTTGGAATACAATGAAAAAACTGTGGAATTCGAAGCAAAAAAATGGTGGTTGGAAAAATTTGAGGGCTATAAATTCCTTGTTTTAAACCAAACAGATGAGCCACAACCCATTTTAATCGACTCGGTAGAAAATGATTTTGTTTTTCTCTCCACCTATGATACTGAAATCAACAACTACCAGTTAAGGGAATTCCCAAAAAAAGACATCACGGAAAAACTAGAAGGAAATTGGGTTCGCTTATATGAAGGGCTCCCACCTCCATTTCCAGAAAGTATGATTTTCCAGTTTGAAACATTCACAGTAAATACCGATTCTGTATTTGCAGGTGATATTACAAATCCTATCAAAGAAAAATGGTTACAAACTGCTGATGGTGAAAGAATCTTATTTCCAACAACCAAATCAAAAAGATGGAGGTATTGGAAAATAGTGGAATTAAAAGAGGATACCATTGCACTTGACATGCCAGATGTCTTTGCTTTGGATAGACCCGGCATTATAAATGAAAATAGGGTTCTTAGATTTTATATTAAAACTCATTGAACTAAGGAAATACTATTTTTGACAACCTAATTTGATATAGAATAGCACCAAATAAATCCGTACCTTGAATACTGTTTTGGGCGTATCAAAACCTCCAAACCAAACCCAACTACACTTCAAATGAAAACATTCCAACTTCTTGCATTATTGGTATCCGTAGCCTTAGCCAGTTGCGGCAACCCAAACCCCGAAACAACAGCAACCACCGGAACTCCCGAAACCGTTGCCAACGAACGGGAATACTACCAGCTCAAAGTCTATACCTTCAGTTCGGAAGACCAGATTGCCGCTACGGACCACTACTTGCAAAACGCCTTTATTCCAGCCGTAAAAAAGCAGGGCATCGACCAGGTTGGAGTCTTCAAATTGCACACCAGCGAAACCGATACCATTTTTAAAACCTATGTGCTCCTCCCCTTCAAAACCATGGCGCAATTTTTGGAATTGGACAACCAACTGTTGGAAGATGCTGAGTATAACGCCGCAGGTAGCGACTACATCAATGCCTCCTACGACAACGCCCCGTATGACCGTACCGAGTCCATCTTATTGCAAGCCTTTACGGACATGCCCCTAATGCAGGCACCCAAATTGGATAGTCCAAGATCTGAACGCATCTACGAATTGCGGAGTTACGAAGGGCCAACGGAAAAATACTATCGCAACAAGGTGGATATGTTCAACGCTGGTGGGGAAATCCCGCTTTTTGATCGATTGGGTTTTGGTGCCGTGTTCTATGGCGAAGTGCTTTCCGGCGCCCACATGCCCAACCTAATGTATATGACCACCCATGCTGACCAGGCCACCCGCGAAAAAAACTGGGAAGCCTTTGTGGATTCCCCGGAGTGGAAGGAACTGATCGCCATGCCCAAGTACGAAAACAATATTTCCCATATCGATATTTGGTTCCTTTACCCCACCGAGTATTCGGATTATTAACCATGGAAAGCCAACATATAGAACTGCAATACTTTACTGGTAAAACCTGCAATGTCTGCAAGGTGTTGAAACCAAAATTGCTTGCGGCCGTGGAGGAGGAATTTCCCCATGTGGCCATCCGCGTGGTGGATGTGGAGGAAGAAATCGAATTTACGGGACAGTCCATGGTATTCACCCTTCCGGTGGTGATCATCAAGGCCGAAGGCAAGGAAATGTATCGCTTTGCCCGAAGTTTTTCAGTCTATGAAATTTTGGATAAGTTGAAACGACTAAGTGGGTGATCAACCTTATAAAATCTTGACAGGATGAAAGCCACCTTGCAATCCCTCTTTAAAAGAGATCTGGAAAAACTCAAAA
>JAGQZL010000264.1 GCA_020434915.1 Allomuricauda sp.
GATCGGACAACCCCTTCATCTCATCCATCTCCACCCTGTTTGCCACCTTGTCCAAGACATCGGTGACCGTCCTCGAAAATTGTTCTTCTTTGTCATTTATGGATGTCCGTATCCAATACACCTGAACGAAAATTATCCCTAATAGGGATAAGCTCATGAGAATGACCAGAAGAACGAATAGCTTCTTGTTCATTGGGATAAAATTAAAAATTTAACATTTAGGCCTTTTAGCGTTTAACCTAACCTTAACAAAAATGTTAAAATTTGGAGGCCAGTGCCAACAGTTTGAGGTGAAGCTCTTTAACGTTTTCCTTGGTAGTTTCCATATCAACGTTTTCTATGCAGAAATGGGCCAAATCAATTTTTTGGTTATCGTCCAACTGGTTTTTCATGCGATCCAAAACCGCTTGCTCTGCCACCTTGTCCCTATCCATTACCCGTTTGAGACGAACATCCAATGGGGCCGTCACCAAAACAACATAATCATACTGATCTTGGGAAGCATTTTCAAAAATCAAGGCGGTTTCCTGAACAACATAAGGAGTTGATTGTCCACGAGCCCATGCCAAAAAATGCTCTTTGACCGCTGGATGGACAATACCGTTCAGTTTTTTTAGCAACCCTGGGTTCTTAAAAACCTTTTCCGCAATGAATTTTCTGTTCAATACATCCCCTTGGTAGGCCTCTTCACCTAAAAGTTCCTCAATGGCCTTTCTCAATTTTAAGGATGTTGACATTAGTTTTTTAGCCTCCCAATCCGAATCATAGACAGGCACGTCCAATTCCCTGAACATTTGTGCCACGGTGCTTTTCCCACTACCTATGCCTCCTGTAAGCCCTACTAACATCATTGCTGTTCCAATACAAAATTTACACTGTTGCCCTGAAGTCGAACGTCGTACACATTCTCTGGACGTTGCATGATCTTTAAAAAAAGTGTGTTGTTGCCCGTGCCTTTCAATTGTCCGTAATCCGCGACTACCACAAAGTCAGTAGCTCTTATCTCCTTTAGGCGATCAACGTTGGCCTTGCACAATACCGTTACCGAACTTGGGAAGGTTTTAACTTGATACCCTTCTGGTAAATTCAAGACCTGGACAGGCACCTCAAATACCTTTTCAGAGAATCTGGCCACTACACCGGAAACCGTCACCCTACTTTCCGAAAAAACGCTGTTGCCCAATCCTTTTGGAAACTCCAAAGAAACTGTGTTCGAAAAATCTGCCGATACGTTGTTCAACTGCAAGGGCGAAGTCTTTATTTCCCGTATGGTATCAATTTCAGAGGCAGGCCCCTTGACCACTATCGAATCCGGCTCCATGTTGAGCTTACCGTCCAAGATATAGTTCTGCTGCAATTGCAAGCTCAGGTTTGCCTTCACCGGCACTTTTTTGGAATCCACTTGATACAGATCAACAGCCAGCTGATTCCGGTCCAAATCCAAAAGGGAGACATTTTGAGAAAGTTGTTGGTCAATCTGTTTTTTCAAGGCCCCTTCCCCCAAGACATATCTGCCATTTCGATATTCTACTTGGGACACATCCACATTGATGCGTTTCTTGAAAAAGTTATAGTACAGAAATTGAAAACCACTTGTCCTAAGCTTCACCTCCATGATTTCTTCTGAATTTTTCCCCAATAAAAGGGTATCCGGAAGGTTTCTGAAGTTCAACACAAAATTGGATCGGGATTCATACGTCTCCGATAGATTACTGATGAACCAAGCCAAAAAAGAGCATAGCAAGAACAGTGAAAAAATCTTCACTTTCTTTTGATTGAGGCCACGCACTATCTTTTTCACTTTTTCTTGAAAAACAATTTTGGAAACAGCTCCTCTGGCTCCTTGCTACTAAAATTAAGCAACATTGTGGACTTAAGGAAACCTATTCCGTAACCTGTAAACTGGGTAAGAGCCGCATAAAGGACCAGGAACGCCACTTTTAAGCTTTTTTCCTTCAATAAGGCGTCTACTAATAATAGTAAGAAGTAGCATCCGTATAATAACAAAGGTAGCCACATACCCCCTAATGCCATTACCAAGGAAACTACCAGCCCCAACATAAAAAATATAGGGAACCAATAGGTTGGTCTTGCAGTTCCGGGGTGCCATTTGTTCAAGATAGGGCGTACCATACCAAACTTGTTGACTTGGATGTAGAACTTGTTCCAGTCAATACGGCGTTTGTGATACACATGGGCTTTGGGAAACAAACGGGTTTCAAAACCAGCCTTCCAAATCCTAAAGGTAAGATCCGGGTCTTCCCCAGGATGGATACGTCCAAAACCTCCTGCCTTTTCAAAGGCTTCCTTGGAAATTCCCATATTGAAACTCCGAGGTTGGAACTTGCCCACCGATTTTTTTCCTCCACGAATACCTCCCGTTGTGAAAAAGGAGGTCATTACATATTTGATGGCCTTCTGAACCGTAGTAAAGGATTGGTCGGCAGCATCCGGACCTCCGAAACAGTGCACGAAGCTTTCCTTTAGCTCCTTGTCTACTTCAGTCAGATACTGTTGGGGCAAGATACAATCTGAATCCAAAATGATATAGTAATTGCCCTTGGCCTTTTTCATTCCATAGTTCCTGGAATCCCCTGGACCGGAGTTATCCTTAAAATAATAGGAAACATGAAGATTCTCCTTAAAGGATCGGACAATGGCTTCGGAACTTTCCGTGGAACCATCCTCCACAATGACCACTTCAAAATCTTCGGTATAATCCTGTCTTTGGAGACTCTCCAACAACTCCCTGATTTCTTCAGGTCTGTTATACACAGGAACCACTATGGAAAAAAACGTGTTCATATCAAATAGAAAAGCCATCCCGAAACAGGATGGCTTTTCATGTCAAATATCTTGATTATTCTTCACTAAATTCGTCAATTACCTCTTGGCTCACCCCAGTGTTGGAGAAACCTCCATCATGGAACAGGTTCTGCATGGTTACCTTCTTGGTTAAATCGGAAAACAGGGAAACCGTATAGTTGGCACAGTCAGCAGCCGTGGCATTGCCCAGCGGTGACATTTTCTCCGCATAATTGATAAATCCTCCAAATCCTTTCACACCTTGACCTGCCGTGGTAGGGGTTGGGGATTGTGAAATGGTGTTTACCCTTACTTTTTTCTCTTTTCCAAAGAAATAACCAAAACTTCTTGCCACAGATTCCAAATAAGCCTTGTTATCGGCCATGTCATTGTAATCCGGAAACGTTCGTTGGGCTGCCATATAGGTCAATGCCACAATGCTTCCCCATTCGTTCATGGCATCTGCCTTGTAGAGGGATTGCATAACTTTATGGAACGAAAGTGCGGAAACGTCCCATCCCTTGGAAGTGAAGTCATAGTTCTCGTCGGTATAGGCCCTGCCCTTTCTTACGTTCACGGACATTCCTATGGAATGGAGGACAAAATCCAACTTACCGCCCAAGATTTCCATGGACTTTTCCACTAGGTTTTTCAAATCTTCTTCATTGGTGGCATCAGCAGGAATAATTTCTGAATTGGTCTTTGTGGCCAACTCCTTTATTTGGCCCATGCGCATGGCAATCGGGGCATTGGTCAATACAAATGTACCTCCCTCTTCGTGAACACGCTCTGCCGTTTTCCAAGCGATGGAATTTTCATCCAAAGCACCAAAAATGATTCCTTTTTTACCTTTTAAAAGATTGTATGCCATAGTTTTTATCAGTTGTTGATTGTAGGACAAAGATATTTAAACTAATTGAAGTTTTAAGGTTTTACTGCAAAAGCTCCTTGGCATGGGCCAAGGCCGACTCTGACAACGTTTTCCCTCCAAGCATCTCCGCCAATTCAGTGACCCTTTCCTCTTTGCTCAATTGTTTGATGTGGGTACTGGTCCCTTGCCCCCCTTCTTCCTTGTAAACCTTGAATTGAAATTGTCCCTTGGAAGCCACCTGGGGCAAA
>JAGQZL010000265.1 GCA_020434915.1 Allomuricauda sp.
AGGTGGAAATGGCCTTGGCCTCAATCTCATTGGCCATTAACGCGGCATGGTAGCACACGGCTTTGGTTATGTATCTTTTTGTTCGGATGTGTGGAGGTGTCTGTGGCACCTTGATCAGGCTGGAACCTTCCACACTGGAAACAATGCTTGCCATTTTCTCGATTACCTGTACCGGATAGTTCCCCACAGAAGTCTCCCCAGAGAGCATTACGGCATCGGCACCGTCCATTACAGAGTTGGCAACATCGTTTACTTCGGCACGGGTAGGTGTTAAACTGGTAATCATGGTTTCCATCATCTGCGTGGCAATGATAACGGGAATCCTCGCCTTTTTGGCACGAAGTACAAGTTTTTTCTGGATCAACGGTACCTCATGTGCGGGGACTTCCACTCCCAAATCACCACGGGCCACCATAAGTCCATCGCAATAGGTCACAATCTTGTCGATGTTCTCTACAGCTTCTGGCTTTTCTATTTTGGCAACAATTGGAATCTTGTGATCGGAATGTTCCTTGATCAATTCTTGAAGATCGATCAAATCTTGACTATGGCGTACAAAGGAAAGTGCCATCCAATCCACTTGCAGGCCAATGGCAAAAATGGCATCCTTGATGTCCTTTTTGGTCAAAGCGGGCAATGAAATGTCCGTATTGGGCAGGTTTACTCCTTTTTTGGATTTTAAGGGTCCCCCCTGAATTACCGTTGCAACCACTTCATCTTCACCGTTGGTGGACTTTACTTCAAAAATAAGTTTCCCATCATCAAGCAAAACACGTTCCCCTGGCTTCACGTCCCTTGGAAAATTCTTGTAATTCATGTATACCCTTTCAGCGGTCCCTTCAAAAGGTTCCCCAGTGGCAAAGGTAACTTCATCCCCAGGGGCAACAATGGCTTCTCCGCCCATGACACCCACTCTCAGTTTTGGTCCCTGCAAGTCGGCAAGTATTGCTGTGTTTGCCTCCAACTCTTCATTTAGTTCCCGTATCATTTTGACTCGCTCCGCTACGTCCTCATAATCAGCATGCGAAAAGTTGATCCTGAACACATCCACCCCGGCCTCGATCATTGCTTTTAAGGTCTCCTTCTTACTGGTGGCGGGACCTAGGGTAGCTACAATTTTTGTCTTCTTTCTAGTTGGCATTGTTAAAAGATTAAATTTCTTTTTGATTTTAAGGTTTGTGTGTCCAGGGGGTAAGCGGTTATTACCTGGGATATTTTATTGATGAGCCTTACCTTTTGTTCGATCAAGGGTTCATCTGCGGCATCCACTTTTAAAAAATAGTCCACTTCCTTGCGTTCCTTGACCAAGTGATCGGTCCTGACAGAAGTATTGTTCCCAAATAATCCACCCGAAGGTATTACTTCCTCCACAACACATTTGTTGGCAATCAGCGTCCAATATAGATCGTTAAGTTCATCATCCCAATCGAACACAGCAAACGAGGCGTTTTCTTCAAAACAAAGGTCTTTTTCCATCCGCTTCAAGAACAGGCCGCAACTGGAATTAATGGCATACGTAATGGCATAATCTTCCAAATCGCTGTGTATGGCGATGAGCCTAAAACTATCATCATAAAAATCTGCCGATATCTTATGCGTTGTCAACATGCCCTAAACACAAGCCGTAAATATAGTCTTAATCCGTTTGAATGCCTAGTTATTGCGATACAATACCTCTAATTATCAAACGAAAACGATTGAATTTACCTTTATTTAATGTTATTGATTCTCTATTTTGCTCTGTAATGCGAAGTAGGCTCTTTTGGATGCTTTTTCCTCAGCTTTCTTTTTGGAAGTGGCCCTTGCCTTGGCCATGATTCGGCCTCCAATGGTCAGTTTTACGGCAAAATGTTTCAGCTCATCATTGCCGGTATCCTCGTAAACATCATAGTGGAAAGTTTTTTTCTGTTTCTGACACCACTCTATGACCAAACTCTTGTAACTGATTACTTTACCTTCCAGTTGTTCAATGTCCACATACGGTTCTATGACCCTATCATGGATAAACTTTTCGCAATATGGATACCCCCGATCAAGATAAATGGCCCCTACCAGTGCTTCGAACACATTCCCATGGATGTTTTCGCCAAAATGGGTTTTGGGAATACGGCTTTCAACATACTTCAAAAGACCCAAGTCCTTTCCCAGCTCGTTCAAGTGCTTTCTGCTGACCACCTTGGAACGCATTTTGGTCAGATATCCCTCATCCCCTTCCGGAACCTCATTGTACAAATGTCTGGAAATGATAGTGCCCAACATGGAATCTCCCAAAAACTCCAATCGCTCATAGTTCATGGGGTTGCCATCAGAGTCCTTTTGATTCATGGAACGGTGCAAAAAGGCCCTTTTGTATATGGCAATGTCCTTGGGTTTGAAACCAAGGATCTTTTTTATCCCCAAAAAAAAATCCCCATCCGTGCTTGGATGGGAATTGAATATTTTGGAGGTGAGTTTCATGTTACAAAACTACCCTAATTTTTTGAATAAGACACAAGCATTGTGCCCTCCAAAACCAAAAGTGTTGCTCATGGCCACCTTTACCTCCCGTTTCTGCGCCTTGTTCAAGGTAAGGTTCAGGGATGGGTCTATTTCCTCATCCACCACACTATGGTTAATGGTAGGTGGAACTATACTGTGCTCCATGGCCAAGATGGATGCAATGGCCTCAATGGCTCCAGCTGCACCCAACAAGTGTCCTGTCATGGACTTTGTGGAATTGATATTGATGTTCGGTGCATGGCTTCCAAAGACTTTGGAAATGGCCTTTAGTTCGGCCACATCACCCAAAGGTGTTGAAGTTCCATGGGTGTTGATCGCATCCACGTCCTCTGGCTTCAAGCCTGCGTTCTCCAGACAATTTTCCATAACCTTCACCACCCCGATTCCTTCCGGATGTGGAGCGGTCATGTGGTAAGCATCACTGGATAGTCCGCCTCCCAAGACCTCGGCATATATTTTGGCGCCTCTTGCCTTGGCGTGCTCGTACTCTTCCAAGATAAGTGCACCAGCTCCTTCGCCCAAAACAAATCCATCCCTAGTGGCATCAAAAGGTCTGGAAGCCGTCTCAGGACTTTCATTTCTTGTGGAAAGTGCATGCATGGCATTAAATCCACCCATACCCGCAATGGTCACCGCAGCTTCACTACCTCCGGTGACAATCACATCACAATGCCCCAACCTGATATAGTTGAGTGCATCGATCATGGCATTGGCCGAAGAGGCACATGCGGAAACCGTTGTATAATTAGGTCCCATGAACCCATGTTTGATGGATATGTTCCCTGGCGCAATGTCGGCAATCATTTTTGGGATGAAGAACGGGTTGAAACGTGGGGTGCCATCTCCTTGGGCATACCCGATCACTTCATTTTGGAAAGTTTCCAATCCTCCAATTCCTGCTCCCCAGACTACACCTACCTTAAACTTGTCCACATTGTTCAAGTCTATCCCGGAATCGGCAATGGCCTCATCTGAAGAGACCAGCGCATACTGGGCAAACCTATCCAATTTCCTTGCTTCTTTTCTATCAAAGTAATCGTTTGGGTCGTACCCTTTTAGCTCACAGGCAAATTTTGTCTTGAACTTTTCGGTGTCAAAATAAGTGATGGGGGCAGAACCGCTCTTACCGGTACGTAGTCCTTCCCAATAAGCTTCCAAATTGTTTCCGATCGGGGTCAAGGCCCCCATTCCGGTAACTACAACTCGCTTTAACTGCATTGAACTATTTTTTTACCCTTTAAACCTAAATTATAAAAAAAATTATCCATGTGATAATCACCACATGGATAATTGATACTCTTTAGCAATATATCATATATTTACTTAGCTTCTTCTATATAGCTAATGGCTTGACCAACAGTAGCAATGTTTTCAGCTTGGTCGTCTGGTATTTGGATAT
>JAGQZL010000266.1 GCA_020434915.1 Allomuricauda sp.
CTTCGGAATAATCATCTGGCCTTTTATTGGTGCATTGGTAGGAGAATTGCTGAACAAGGCCAATCAAAAAACCGCCTTGAAGGCGGCTTTCGGTTCATTTTTAGGTTTTTTAACCGGCACTTTTATGAAACTGGTCCTTACCGTTTTCTATGCTATATTCTATGTGTACATCGCCGTAAAATACGCCGGAGACCTTTTTAGCTTTTCTTAATCCAGCCACTCCACTTTTTCGGAAATGGGTACACGAGTTGATGGTTCCACTTCCCCATCATAATGACCCATATATAAGAAACCGAGGCAACGCTCTCCTTCGTTCAGGTCGAAGAACTCGCCCATGAATTTAATGAGCCCGGGCGAGGCCCAATAGCAACCAATGCCCAATTCGGCACAGCACAACCACATATTTTGCACGGCCATGGACACGGCGGCCACTTCTTCCCACTCAGGTAGACTTTCCATAGGGTCACGTTGCATGCAAATGGCAATGGCCGCTGCCGAACGAACGGCATTGTCTTCCAATTTTTTGATGGTCACCTGTTTGGGTTTGGGGTCTACTTCTTGGTATTTTTTGGACAAAAACGCACCCATTTCATCCTTCTTTTTACCTAGTAGCACCTTAAAGCGCCATGGTTCGGTTTTTTTATGGGTGGGTGCCCAATTGGCCGCTTCCAGAATCTTTTCGATGGTTTCCTTATCAATGGGATTATCGTTGTACTGAACGGGAAATACACTCCGCCTTTTGGCAATCAAATCAAAAATCATAGCATCATATTATATTGAATCCCAAAGTTACTCTTGAAAAAGTTGTCCTCATAATTTTAGGAGCAAATCCATGCAATTTTGCAAAGCCGGATTGCGATTGTCGCTTTTCCAGACCATGGAGAGCACAGCCCGTTGTTTGATGTTTTTCATTTCAATGAATTTTACTTTCATCTGAAACCCATGCTGAAGGGTGGTAGGTACAATGGCTATACCTAATTTGTTCTCCACCAGCTTGAAAATGGTCTGCGCGTGCACCGACTTGTGTGAAACATTGGGTACAAACCCACTGTCTTCACAAATACTGAGCACGGTATCATAATACATGGGACTGTAATCCTGTGAAAACAGAATGAAATCCTCGTTGGCCACTTGTCCAATGTGTTTAAAATCTCTTTCATCCAAAACATGACCAGCCGGCAGCACCAAGGAAAAGGTGTCCTCAAAAACCGATTTCACTTCCAGTCCTTTGGGCACTCGGGCCAATCGCACAAAACCCAAATCCAGTCGATCGGCCAAAATGGCATTGATCTGTGACCGGTTCGACAATTCTTCCAAAGTGGTATGCACTCCTGGAAATTTTTCTTTCAATTGCAACAACAGATCGGGAACCACACTTTGCATGGCCGAACCCAAAAATCCGATACGCACCTCCCCCATCTGTCCACTTCCGATGAGTTTCACCTGCTTTTTGGTCTGGTCCAAGTGGTTCAGGATAAACTCCACTTCTTTTTTCAAATAGGCACCTGCAGGAGTCAATTGCACTTTTTTCTTGTCACGAACAAACAGTTGAGTTCCCAATATTTCTTCCATCTGTTTGATCTGGGTACTCAGTCCGGGTTGGGAAATAAACAATTTTTCTGCCGCTTTTCGATAGTGCAGTTCTTCGGCAACGGCCAAAAAATAAATGAAATGTCGGAGTTCTATTTGATAATTCATACTTATTGATTATTACAAAAATAAGTATTGGTGATTATTAAACCAATGTTCTAATTTTAGGTTCAAAAGAATTTTACAGCCATGCCAAAGATTTTTCGATTTGGGGAAGACCATTTAACTGCAGGAATTGCCTTGGGAATGGCCCGTGGCACTGTTACAGGAACATTCACTGATGCATGCCTCAAAAATGTGCGAGCCAGCTACGAACGCGTACAGCGCATCGTGGAAAAAGGCCACACCGTGTATGGTATAAACACAGGATTTGGTCCCTTGTGCAATACAAAGATTTCCAAAGAGGACACCAAAATACTCCAATCCAATATACTACAGAGCCATAGCGTAGGGGTGGGCACACCCATAGCCACTGAATTGGCGAAGGTTATGCTGATCTTAAAAATCCATGCCTTGGCCAAAGGGTTTTCCGGAATTGCCGAAAGCACTTTGCAACGTATGCTCTTGCATTTGGAAAATGATGCCATTCCGGTGGTGCCCAGTCAGGGTTCGGTAGGGGCATCCGGTGATTTGGCCCCACTTTCGCATTTGTTTCTGCCATTGATCGGTTTGGGCAAAGTGGAGTATCAAGGAAAGACCATCCCAACAAAAGAACTTTTTCAAAAAACCGGATTGCAACCTTTGGAATTGGGACCAAAAGAAGGGCTTGCACTGATCAATGGCACTCAATTTATAGCCGCTCACGGGGTTTTGGTGATACAAAAACTGCAGCATTGCCTAAAAAATGCCGATATCATTGGCGCCATGATGATCGAAGGACTCCAAGGTTCCATGAAACCCTTTTATGAGGAATTGCATCAATTGCGGCCCTTTAAAGGCAACCAACATGTGGCCGGTAGGATTCGCACGCTATTGCAGGGCTCTGAAATCTTGGAAGACCATATCGATTGCGAACGGGTTCAGGACCCCTATTCCTTGCGCTGCATTCCTCAAGTACACGGTGCATCGCGAAATGCTTGGCTACACTTAAAGGAATTACTGGAAATCGAGCTCAATTCCGTGACCGACAACCCCGTGATCATTGACGACGAACTCACCATCAGTGGTGGCAATTTCCACGGGCAACCCTTGGCCATGGCATTGGATTATGCTGCTTTGGCCGCTTCGGAAATTGGAAATATTTCGGACCGACGTATTTATCTTGCGTTGGAAGGCAACAGCCCCGGAGTACCAAAACTATTGATGAAGGACACGGGCATCAATTCGGGTTACATGATCTTGCAATACACCTCGGCCGCCTTGGCCAGTGAAAACAAAAGCCTGTGTTTTCCAGCAAGTGCCGACAGCATTCCCACCTCTTTGGGGCAGGAAGACCATGTGAGTATGGGATCCATCAGCGGTAGAAAAGCATTGCAGATCATAGAAAATGTTGAAAAGATCCAAGCCATTGAACTGCTTACCGCAGCCCAGGCCTTTGAATACAGAAAACCCCTGAAATCGGGCATCGTGTTGGATGAAATCCATCAATACTTGCGCACCAAGGTTGCATTTGCCGAGCACGATCGGGTTTTTGCGGATGATATTGAAACGGGCATTAACATGCTTCAGAACCGTGAGATCATCTCCTTGGTGGAAACCGTGATGCAAGAGAAAAATCTGGAATGGGAAACGCCCCATATTGAAGAATTTGACACATACTAGTATGAAACCACTTTTAATAGGACCCTTTACCCAATTACTGCCCATGACAGGGCTACCCATAAAAGGAGCCTTGAAGGACGAACAATTGCCCATCATTGAAAACGGTGCAATTTTGGTGCACGAAGGAAAAATTCTGAAAGTTGGAACTTTTGAAGACCTGAAATCCGAGGATGTCGATATCCATCATATTCAAGGTGATGCCGTTTGTCTCCCCGGATTTGTGGATTCACACACCCATATCTGCTTTGCAGGAACCAGAGCCAGGGACTATGCCTTCAGAAATGCCGGGAAGACCTATTTGGAAATTGCGAAAGCCGGGGGTGGCATCTGGGACACGGTGACCCAAACCCGAAAAGCATCCGAGGAAGCCTTGGTGCAAGGTATCGTTTCAAGAAGTAAGAAGCATCTGAAAAACGGAATCACTACCATTGAGGTTAAAAGTGGCTATGGCCTTTCCGTGGATGAAGAACTTAAAATGCTCCGTGCCATTAAAAAAGCCAATACAACCGTTTCGGCCACTTTGGTGCCCACTTGCTTGGCGGCACAC
>JAGQZL010000267.1 GCA_020434915.1 Allomuricauda sp.
GTAGAAACTGTTCTTTTTTTCAATATCCCTAATGGAAATTTGGTCGTACTTCGGCTCCACATTTCTTTTATTGGGGAAAACCCATATCTGCAAAAACTTAACCTCTTTGTCTTCGTTTTTGTTGTATTCGCTATGATAGATTCCGGTTCCGGCACTCATCACCTGAACGTCTCCTTCTTTAATGGTAGCCACATTGCCCATACTGTCCTTATGTTCCAAATCACCTTCCAAAGGAATGGAAATGATTTCCATGTTGTCATGGGGATGGGTTCCAAATCCTTGTCCTGCGGCCACTTGGTCGTCGTTCAATACGCGCAACACCCCAAAATGCATGCGCTCGGGATTGTGGTATCCGGCAAAACTGAAAGTGTGGTGGGAATCCAACCATCCATGATTGGCATGGCCTCTTGAGTCGGCTTTGTGATAAATCGTCTTCATAAATCCTCTTTTTTAAACAAATTTAGTCGATGGGAGGCTAAAATCCTTACGTTTTGGCGCTACAGGAAAAGTGGCGGAAGGGTTGTTTAGGCTTGTTTGAAAAAATCCTTATTGATTCCGTCAATAAAGTCTAGCAGCTCATCCCGTCCCATTCGGTTGGATGATGAAGTGATGAAATGTGGAGGCGCCTCTTCCCAAACACCTTCCATCATTTTTTGAAGATAGGCATTGGCCTGTTTTTCAATAACGGCAGATTTCAGTTTATCCGCCTTTGTGAAGATAATGGCAAATGGAATCTGGTTGGTGCCCAGCCATTCCATGAACTCGAGATCAATGGGTTGTGGGTCATGGCGGATATCCACCAAAACAAAACCACAGACCAGTTGTTTGCGCTTTTGGAAATATTCAGTGATGTATTTCTGAAAAGTACTTTTATCTTTTTTGGAAACCCTGGCATAACCATATCCTGGCAAATCTACCAAGAACCAGTTGTTGTTGATTTTAAAGTGGTTGATGAGCTGTGTCTTCCCAGGTCTTCCAGAAGTCTTGGCAAGTCCTTTTCGGTCTACCAACATATTAATGAGGGAAGACTTTCCAACATTGGAGCGTCCGATAAATGCATATTCCGGCAAGGGTTCATTGGGACATTTGGCAACATTGGAGTTGCTCATCACAAATTCTGCCGATGTGATTTTCATGACTAGAAATTACGCTTTTTCAACCAGGCGTCCAGAATATCGTTGAATTCTTGGGGATGTTCCATCATGGGGGCATGCCCGCATTTCTCGATCCAATACAGGTCGGAATCGGGTAACAACTCGTGGAATTCCTTTGCCACATTGGGCGGTGTCACGGTATCGTTCTCACCCCAAATAATGCAGGTTGGTGTGTGCATCTTTGGCAAATCCTTGGACATGTTATGGCGGATGGCACTTTTGGCAATGGCCAATGTTTTTACCAATTTCATGCGATCGTTCACCGTTGCGAATACTTCATCCACAATTTCCTTTGTCGCCACTTCGGGGTCGTAGAAAACATCCTGGGCTTTCTTTTTAATAAACTCGTAGTCGCCACGTTTTGGATAACCATCGCCCATAGCACTTTCATAAAGCCCGGAACTACCTGTAATTACTAAGGCCTTTACCATTTTTGGGAACATTTTGGTATGCAAAAGCCCAATATGGCCTCCCAAGGAATTACCTAAAAGAATCACATCCTTCAATCCTTTGTACTCGATGAACTCTTCCAAGAACTTGGCAAAGTTTTTTACGGTGGTCTTTAGAATAGGCATGTCATAAATGGGCAATTCAGGAATCAAAACCTTGTACCCTTTGGAGGGAAAATATTCCGATACGCCCTGAAAATTGCTCAGTCCACCCATCAAACCATGTAAAATGATCATTGGGGTTCCCTCGCCCTTCTCTATATATCTGTATTTGCCATCCTCAATTAAATGCTCTTCCATCTATAGTTAGTTGGTGGTAGGAGGCGCAAATATAGGCAATTCAAATCACAAAGATTTCAGGTTTTTGTCATATGGCATACAAGATTATTTGTGCAAAGGCAATTTGATGAATATCCCAGGTGCAACCATTAAGTGGATTTTTGGTCCCAAAAAATGGTTTTATATTGAAAAGTGGGGAATTTATTAACAAATGTGGGGTTATGTGGAGAAATGTGGAAATAAAATCTATATATTTGAGTTGTATTAAGTAACCAATTGATTTCTAGTGACCCATATCATAGGACAACATGATTGTAAAGCGGACTCCAAGGGGAGGGTATTATTGCCCATTTCCTTGAAGAACCAGTTGTTGCCTGTTTTAAAGGATGGGTTCGTGATCAAGCGGTCCGTTTTTCAGCAGTGTCTGGAGCTGTATCCCAAGCAGGAATTTGATGTGCTCATGCAAAAGGTCATGAAGAAAAGTAAGATCAATAGGAAGTATGATGCTTTCGTGAGAAACTTTGTGGCCGGAATGAAAGAGGTTTCCATTGATGGGGAAAGTGGAAGATTGCAGATACCCAAAAACTTGGTAGATTATGCCAAGATTGAGAAAGAAGTGGTCCTGAACGCAGTTTTTGACAAGATTGAGATCTGGAACAAGGACATGTATGAGAAGGTGCTTGCGGAAGGAGAGAAGGATTATGCGGATTTAGCGGAAGAGATATTTGACGATGATGAATAGTGCGTACCACAATCCAGTATTGTTACAGGAGTCAGTGGACGGATTGGGTATAAAAAAGGATGGGGTGTACGTGGATGTCACCTTTGGTGGTGGCGGACATTCCAAGGAAATTTTGAAAAGATTGGGGGAAGGTGGCAAGTTGTTCGCTTTCGATCAAGACGAAGATGCCCTTCAGAATGCATTGGATGATGAAAGGTTTCAGCTGATCAATCAGAACTTTCGCTACCTCAAACAATATTTAAAGTTCTATGGCATTCGGAAAGTTGATGGAATCTTGGCCGATTTCGGGGTTTCATCGCATCAGTTCGATAAAGCCGAACGCGGGTTCTCTACCCGGTTCAATGCCGATTTGGACATGCGAATGGACCAGAGCGGTGAATTGTCTGCATACGACGTGATCAATTCCTATTCACAGGAAGACCTGGCATCGGTGTTGTTCCAATACGGTGAACTTCGCAATGCCAACGCAATGGCCAAAACCATTGTAGAGGTACGGTCCGAGAATCCTATCAAAACTACTGATGATCTTAAGAAGGTATTGGGAAGGTATCTGCCAAAAATGAAGGAGAACAAGATTTTGGCGCAGATCTACCAAGCCGTTCGAATTGAGGTGAACCAAGAAATCGAAGTGTTGAAGGAATTCTTGATACAGGTTCCGGAAGTATTGAAAGAAGGGGGTAGGTTGAGTTTGATCAGTTACCATTCTTTGGAAGACCGTTTGGTAAAACGCTTCATAAGGGATGGTAGGTTTGAGGGAGAACCGGAAAAGGATTTTTATGGAAACATTGATGTTCCATTAAAAAAAGTAGGTGGATTGATTACCCCATCAGCAGAAGAAATAGCCATAAACAATAGGGCAAGAAGTGCAAAACTTCGTATAGCGGAACGCAAATAAGGAACAAGGGAACAAAAAATGAGAAAAGGACTGTTGGACATATTAAAAGGAAAGTTTTTGGTGAGCGGCGATGCTCCCAAGAACTGGATGTTCCTGTTTTTTGCATCGTTTTTGGCGGCCCTAATGATTTCCAGTAGCCACAATGCCGATAGGAAAGTCTTGGAAATTGCATCCCTCAACGAAGAGGTAAGGAAATTAAAGAGCGAGTTCTTTCAAGGACGTTCCCAAGTACAACAACTCAAATTGGAATCCACCTTGCGAAACGCTGTTGCGGACAAAGGGTTGGTTCCTTCCGAAAATCCCCCTAAAAAAATTAAAGTATAATCAGCCGAATAATGAAAAAAAAAAAAAAAAATATCATGAAT
>JAGQZL010000268.1 GCA_020434915.1 Allomuricauda sp.
TTTTTGGGGGTTTCGTTCAATATCACAAAGCCTTCGCCTTTCAACCGATCCATTTCGGAAAGTATGTCGTCCACAGCAAAGGCCACATGGTGGATACCCTCTCCCTTTTTCTCCAAAAACTTGGCAATGGGACTGTCCGGTTTGGTGGCCTCCAATAGTTCTATCTTGTTGGGGCCGCTCTTAAAAAAGGAGGTCTTTACGCCTTCGGAGGCCACTTCCTCAATCTTGTAGTGGGACACTCCCAACAATTTTGCGAACAAGGCGTTGGATGCTTCCAAATCCTTTACCGCAATGCCAATATGTTCTATTTTTTCCATAACAGATGCTGTTTATATCTTCATCTCAGTTACTTTCTATAACGGAGCCTGTTTCCCTGTACAAATTTACTTCACCATCCAAAAGTACCGCCAGTATGGTCATGTTTTCATCCAACACATGCTCCGGCACTCTAATGTATTTGATGCCGGGGTACTCGCTCCAGTAAACCTTCCCCAAAACTTGATGCTCCAACTTGCTTCCTTGGCCCACTACCCAAATCCGGTTGATGTTGTTCTTTAGTCCCCTAAGTACGACTTCGCCATTGGGGTTCCCTTTTACAAAAAGATAGAGCGTTCTTTTATCTTTTGATAGGGTGGATGGCCCATAAAAGTGCTCCTTTGGAATACCTGCCACAGCGCCATAAATGGCCTCCCCGTGTTTATGGACCCATCTTCCCAAACCTTTTAAAAGGTCTGTTTGTTCCTTTGGAATGCTCCCGTCCGCTTTGGGGCCAATATCCAACAATAGGTTACCCCCATTACCAATGACATCTGCAAAAATACCGATAATCTGATCGGTGGTTTTATAGTTCAAGTCTGTTTTTTGATACCCCCAGGAATCGTTTGTGGTCATACACAGCTCCCAATACGGTTCTTTAGGTCGTGTAATGGGCATGCCTTGCTCCGGAGTGGCATAATCTCCATGTCCCTTTAGCCTGGAATTGAGAATTGCATTTGGATTTTTGCCCAACAACAGCTGTCGTACTTTTGCGGCCTGCCATTCAACGGCGCTATGCTCCCAATCCCCATCAAACCAATATAGATCTGGGTTATACCGTTCCGATAATTCCCGTAGTTGGCCTTGATAATAATCCAAGAAAGCATTCCACCTTTTGGGATCTTCTTCAACGGTATACCTGATGGAATCTCGTGTAAAATGGGTATAATCTGCATACGACCAATCCGGCAGCGAATAATAGATGCCCACTTTCAACCTGTTTTTCCGAAGCTCATTCACAAAAGGTGTCAAAACATCTTTTTTGGCCGCTGAACTTTTGATGGCGTTCAAACTTCCATATTTGGTGTCCCAAAGTGCAAAACCATCATGGTGTTTGGCGGTGATCACGGCGTATTGGGCGCCACTTTCCTTGATCAAATCCACCCACTCTCCTGGGTCGTAGCTTTTAGCGTTGAAACCCTTTGTCTGTTTAAGGTAATCTGCATGGGAAATATACCCGTTGAAAAAAGACCATGATTCATCAATGCCATCCACAGCGTATAATCCCCAATGGATAAAAATGCCCAGTTTTGCATCCTTGAACCATTGCATCTTCTTCTGATGCAAAGGAATTGAATCGCTGGTCTGTGAACAAACGGGGCCAAAGGACAATAGGACCAATACTGTAATTAGTTTTTTCATGGTTTGGCTTGTTTAAGAGTACTTTATCCCAAATTATATGGATACTATCTTGTAGAACAAAGATATGGCATTGTGTGGGCGATATTTGTCCAACCAATCGATTATATACCATTTGATGCAAGGGTGTCTCAAGGTCCAATTGAAACTTCAACCCTCGAATCCATCGGGTTAGTCAGTATTTCGTTTATTTTTGCACCATGGAGGAAACACAAAGACAAAAGAAAATAGCGGGTGTCATCCAAAAAGATTTGGCGGACATCCTTCAACGGGCAACTACGGATAGTGGGCTCAAAGGAACTTTGGTCTCTGTTTCAAAGGTTTCCGTAACCGTAGACCTTTCCCTGGCCAAAGTGTACGTAAGCATTTTTCCGAACAAAGACGGCAAGGCTTTATTGGAGGGTATCAAGGCCTCCCAAGTATCCATCCGTCATGAACTGGCACAGCGTACCAAGCACCAATTGAGGCGGGTTCCCGAACTCAACTTTTATTTGGACGATTCCCTGGAATACATCGACAATATTGAACAGTCGCTCAAGGGAGAGGAAAATCCCATTGAAAACAGGGACTTGCTGGAAAAACGAAAGAAAGCCTGATTTTGAACTTTCCCCTTTATATCGCAAAGCGCTATCTACGGTCCAAGAGCAGTCAAAATGCGGTCAATATCATCAATTTTATCACTTTTTTGGTGATTGTGATCGGTTCTGCGGCCTTATTTATCGTATTGTCGGCATTTGCAGGGTTAAAGACCTTCAGCCTTTCCTTTTCCAATACTTTTGATCCCGATCTGAAGGCCGTACCAACCTCCGGCAAAGTATTTTCCATCTCCCCGGAAGAAGAATCCGAGTTGAACCATGTTGAAGGACTTGCCCATTATTCCAAAGAGTTGGAAGAAAGAGCTTATCTCACTTATAAAGAAAAAAGCACCATCGCCTATATTAAAGGAGTGGATGAAAAGTATCGGTCGGTTACGGGCGTGGACAGCACCCTTTATTTTGGCAATTGGGGCACTATGGAGTACAATGGGGTCATCGGAATTGGCATCTATAATCTGCTAGGGGTTCCGATGAACAACCGTGCGCCCATGGAAGTCTTGACCCCAAAGCCTGGAAAGGGTTCCTTTTCCCAACAAGGATTGACTGCCCAAAAACCGTACAATGATTTACCCTTGGTGGTCAGTGGGGTTTATCAGGTCGAAGAAAACTTGGACAAAAAGTACGTGTTCACCCAGCTTGCCTTGGTGCAAAAACTACTGGAAAAGGACAGCACCCAAATTTCCGGCATCAATTTTAAATTGGATGCGGATGTGGATACCGAAGATGCCCGGAATGCCATAAAAAAGGTTTTGGGCGACAAGGTCATTGTCTTGACCCGAAGGGAACAGAACAACACGCTCTACCGCATGTTGAATACCGAAAACCTGGCCACTTATTTGATTTTTACACTGGTGTTGATCATTGCACTGTTCAATGTGGTAGGGGCCATTATCATGATGATCTTGGACAAACAGCAAAACTCCAAGACCCTGTTCAGTCTGGGAACCACCATTAAAGAGTTGCGTCGGATTTATTTCATCCAAGGGCTTTTGGTGACTTCCTTTGGTGGATTGATCGGGGTGCTCATCGGCTCATTGTTGATACTCTCCCAATTAATGTTCGGTTGGTTGAAAATAACACCAACGCTTTCATACCCAGTTGAATACAACTTTATAAATGTCTTGATCGTGATGGCCACCATCGTGGTCTTGGGCTATATTTCCTCTAAAATAGCCAGTAGCCGTATCAGCAAAAGATTGATTGCGGCTTAAGCAAACTGAAAATCCCCGAATTTTTCCAATACCTCTTCAAAGGCGGCAAAAACATCCACAGCTTCATCGCTGGTCACCATTTTCATGCGATATTCCTTAAAATGGGGTATGCCCTTAAAGTAGTTGGTGTAATGCCTTCTCGTTTCAAAAACACCCAATTTCTCCCCTTTCCAATCAATGGCCATTTGCAAGTGCCTTCGAGCTGCCTCCACACGTTCCGGCATGGTGGGTGGGGGTAGATGTTCCCCTGTTTTGAAATAGTGCTTTACCTCCTTAAAAAACCAAGGGTAGCCAATACTGGCACGTCCGATCATGGCACCGTCCAGTCCAAAATCATCCCGCATTCTCATAGCTGCTTCGGGAGTGTCCACATCCCCATTTCCAA
>JAGQZL010000269.1 GCA_020434915.1 Allomuricauda sp.
TTCAGAAACAATCAAATTCAGAAACCTGACCATAGCCTCCTTTCCATCGATCAGACCATCATCCATGTTCACATCTATGATCTGGGCACCGCCTTCCACTTGATCCCGGGCAATGCCCAGGGCTTCATCAAACTTCTCTTCCTTGATCAACCGAAGGAACCTTTTGGAACCTGCCACATTGGTACGTTCCCCCACATTGATGAAATTGCTTTCCGGGGTAATGACCAGGGGTTCGAGACCACTCAGTCGCAACACACGTTCTTGGTTATTCGTTGTTCGTTTTTCGTCAAAAGTGCTCATAACTTCTTGTGATAGTTAATGAATCCATTCAGCAATTTTTTTACTCTTTCTACTTCACTCAGAATTCCATCAACGTCTGTTTCAGTAAGCCCTAAATCCTTCGCCAAAAGAATTTGGGTTTCAGCTTCAAAAAGTGAACCTCTAGCAATATGTAAAAAAAGTATGGTTTCCTTGGCCGTTTGTCTTCCACATCCTTCTGCAATGTTAGAAGAAATGGAAATAACACATCTTCTTAATTGGGACGTTAGAGAAAATTGCTCTTCCTTAGGAAAAGTTCCAGAAAGCTCGTACACTCTCTTTACCAACTCTCTTGCCTGTACCCAAACATCCAATTCTTTGTAATCCATAACTTTGATTTCCAACAACGATTAACGGATAACGGATAACGACCTTGGCTTATAATTCTTTACCAAATCGGCTATTAGTTTTATATGTTCTGGCGTGGTTCCACAACATCCTCCTACAATATTTACCAAACCTTTTTCCGCATACTCCTTGATCTGTGCCGCCATCTGTTCGGGGGTTTCATCATACTCTCCAAAGGCATTGGGCAATCCTGCATTAGGGTGCGCTGATGTGGCAAACTCCGTTTTGGCGGAAATAACCTCTAAATGGGGCACCAATTGTTTTGCCCCAAGAGCACAATTGAATCCCACCGACAAAATGGGAATGTGTGAAACGGAAATCAAAAATGCCTCTGCTGTTTGTCCAGACAATGTTCTTCCTGAGGCATCGGTAATGGTACCACTGACCATTACAGGAATTTCGATATTTCGTTCCTCCTTTACTTCTTCAATGGCAAAAAGAGCTGCCTTTGCATTTAAGGTATCAAAAATGGTCTCTACCAGCAACAGGTCGGCACCTCCATCCAGCAATGCCTTTACTTGCTGCTTATAGGCTTTTCTTAAATCATCAAAAGATACAGCACGATATCCAGGGTCGTTTACATCTGGCGACATACTGGCTGTTTTGTTGGTCGGTCCCATACTGCCAGCCACAAACCGAGGTTTGGCAGGGTTCTTTTCAGTATATTCCTGGGCCACTTGCTTTGCAATCTTGGCTGACTCATAATTCAGCTCGTACACCAATTCTTCCATACCGTAATCGGCCATAGCAATAGTGGTACCCGAAAAGGTATTGGTCTCAATGATATCTGCTCCGGCATCCAAATAGGCTCGATGCACATCGGCAATGGCCTGTGGCTGGGTCAATGACAACAAATCATTGTTGCCCTTTAGATCCATGGGCCAATCCTTGAACCGTTCTCCACGAAAGTCCTCTTCCTCGAATTTATAGCGCTGCAACATGGTTCCCATGGCTCCATCCAACACCAAAATCCGCTTCTTTAATATGTCCTCAATTTTTTCCATAGTACAATTTCCCTTCAAAAAAAGGATAAAATGGTATCAAGAAAAGTACAGGAAATACTGTGCGTATTCGTTTCGTTATCCTTCCCCATTTGGCAGGACTTGCTCCTGACCTTCCCGAGAATAGTTCAGGATAAGGGTAGAATGTAGCACCTTCTCGAGGTCGAGGGTTGCTAAGGCTTCGCAGGGTCCAATCCCTCCACCTTTCTTGATAACACTTTCAACTTATTAATGAACTGAACCGCAAAGAAACGGCACTCCCCAGTGAAAAGCAAAAAATGACCTTGAATTTTTAGAAAACCAACCATTCAAGAACGGGTTGATCGCTCAACCCGTTCTTGAATGTAATTTGTTATTTCCTAAATCATCATGCCCCCTGATACTTCAATGCGTTGGGCGTTTACCCATTTAGCATCGTCCGTGCACAAAAAAGCAACGACTCCGCCAATGTCGTCCGGTAGACCAACACGCCCCAAAGCTGTAAAGCTGGCGATGGCTGTTCGCTTGCCTTCATCCGTTTTGTTGACACCTCCGCCGAAATCGGTTTCAATGGCACCTGGAGCTACAATGTTAGACCGAATCTTTCTTCCTCCCAATTCCTTTGCCTGATATTTGGTCAAGGTTTCCATGGCTGCCTTCAAGGAACCATAAACAGCATACCCAGGAAATGAAAAACGAGCCAATCCACTGGAAATGTTCACAATACCTCCACCATCTGCCATGATGGGCAACATTTTTTGGGTCAGGAAAAATGCCCCTTTAAAATGGATGTCCACCAAGGCATCAAACTGTTCTTCGGTAGTTTCAGTGATCATGGCATTTATACCTATTCCGGCATTATTTATCAGGAAATCTATCTTTTCCGACCCAAAGTGAGAATTCACCACTTTTTTCACCTCATCAACAAAAGTGTCAAAGCTACCGGTATCGGCTACCTCCAATTGAATGGCATAGGCTTTTTGGCCATGTTTTTCCACTGCTGCCACAGTTTTATCCGCTTCCTCCTTGTTACTTCGATACGTCAACAGAACGTCCAGGCCTTTTTCAGCTAGTTTAATGGCCATATTCTCACCCAGGCCTCTACTGCCCCCAGTGACCAATGCTATTTTGTTTTTAGTCATTTTCTTTTGATTTTTGATTACGGGACAAAGGTCTTTAATACTTTCCCCCACAGATTGCAACCATCAATCCGTTTGTTGTAAAAATCAAATAATCGCCTTACTCCTGTATTTTATCGGGGAGGTGGATGCATGTTTCTTGAAGAAATTGGAAAAATGTGCCACTTCTTCGAATCCCAAACTAAAAGCTATTTCAGAAATGTTCCAGTCTGTATGGTCCAGCAAGATTTTGGCCTCTTCATAGATTCGCGAGTGGATAACGGCCGTGGTGGTATTTCCCGTGGTTTCCTTTAAAACCTTGTTCAAATGGTTGGGGTGTACCGCCAAGCGTTCCGCAAAATCGTTTGCGGTTCTTAGTAGCAGCCGTTGTGTTGGAGTATTGACAGGAAACTGGCGCTCCAAAAGTTCCACGAAGAGTTCTGTAATGCGTGTTGCCGCACTGTGGGTGTTTTCGACAGGTTGTACAGGTTGCAGTTTTTGGCCGATGTGCAACAATTCAATCACGTAGGCACGGATCAAATCAAACTTAAATGGATAATCAGAGGAGAGTTCACGGTCAATTTTTTGGAAAAGTTGTTCCAATTGATCGTAATCTTCCGAAGTAATATTGAAAATGGGCAATCCACCAGGTTGAAAAAGCGGTAGATTATCCAATATGATTCCGCTTTTGTCCTTTGATAAAAAGTTTTCGGTGAACACGCAGAAATAGCCTGATTGGTCCTCATCTTGTGGTACATAATGATAGGGAATCTTTGGAGAGGCGAACAACAGGGCCTTGTCCGTTATCTGTATTTCCTTATCTGCATATTCGGCTTTGTTCTTCCCATGGATCAAACTGATTTTGAAATAGGAGCGCCGATCATACCGCATTTCCCCATTGTTCAGACGGGTACGGTATTCATCAATGTTAAAGACATTGAAATGCCCAATATCCTTCCCAATGGCATCAGGAACAGGAAGTCCTAATTTTCCATAAAAGTCCCTAAGTGTATACAGATCCTCCATCTCCTTTGTAAATTTCAAATATACCTTAAAAATAGAAACACCTTCCAAAATTGCTTTTGAAAGGTGCT
>JAGQZL010000026.1 GCA_020434915.1 Allomuricauda sp.
GATGTAAAGGACATTGTGTATGGGGTGGATACCTTCCCAGATGAAAAAGAGAACAGTAGCATTACTGGATTGCTAAAGCAACCTTTTCATAAATACCGAAGGCCCACTACAGAGGGTTGATGAGTCATTTCGAAGTGAGGTGCTTCGCACTGATTGAGAAATCTGATTTTAAATTGAGATTTCTCACCTTACGTTCGAAATGACAAACAGAAAACTTATACTTATTCGAGTTATTCGTGTCAGCCTATTGATCAATCATAGATCAAATACTTCGCCCTTATCTTTTTGAATACCTCCAAATCATCTTGCCAAGTGGCCTTGATTTCCGCTTCGGTCAACCCTTCCTCTATTTGTTGTTGAAGCAATGGGGTGCCGGCATGTTTGGTAAAACCACTGGTGAGGAAAAACTGGGATTTGTCCAAGCAGTTTGCATAGGCATCCATTACCCATTTTAGGGTCATTTCGTTCATCCTTGGTGAATTCGATAAATCGGTGCCATAACAAGTCTTACCTTCTTCTTTAGGATGTTTGGACCCGAAATTGGGTTCCGGTACATACTTGAAATCATACACTGTGCTATCCAAAAACGAAGCGCCATAACGTTGGAATTGAAACTCGGTGCCACGTCCAGCATTTACATTGGTGCCTTCAAAAAGCCCCAAACTGGGGTAAAGCGTTATGGAAACATCATTGGGCAGGTTGGGCGAGGGACGAATAGGTAGGTGGTATTCGGATTGATGGGTGTAGTTTTCAAGTTGGATGACCGTCAAATCAGCTTTGCTGCCATTTTCCAGCCAACCTTCGCCATTCAATAGTTGGGCGTACTCGCCCATGGTCATCCCGTATACCAAAGGTATAGGGTTCATACCCAGATAACTGGTGTGTTCCTTTAGCATGGTGGGTCCATCCACATAATGTCCGTTGGGATTGGGTCGGTCCAAAACAATAATGGGAGTGTTGTTATCAGCACAGGCTTCCATGACTAATTGCAACGTGGCAATAAATGTGTAGAACCGCACTCCCACGTCCTGAATATCAAAAACGACCACATCCAATTCCTCCAATTGTTCTTTGGAAGGTTTCCGGTTTTTTCCATAAAGGGAAATCAACGGAACGCCTGTTTTGGCGTCCACACCGTCCTTTACATGCTCACCTGCATCAGCGTTTCCACGAAACCCATGCTCAGGGGCAAAGACTTTTTTAACATCGACTCCCAAGGAAACCAATGAATCCACAAGATGCGTATGTCCTTCTTCCTTAAAGATTACACTAGTGGGATTGGCCACAATGCCCACCTTCTTTCCTTCTAACAAAGGGAGATAAACCTCGGTTCGATTGGCAGCTACCTTAATTTTAGGGATAGTATCTTTTTCGGGTTGATTACTTGTACCGTCAAGTTCTTTTGGATGCCCTTTGCAGGACAAAAACACTAAAAACAATAAGAAAACTGTACTTTTGAATTTAGAAAAAATGGCCATTCGTTGAATTTAGAATTGTTTATTGCCAAACGCCTGATCACAGGGAAGGAACATAAAATTAGTATTTCCGCCCCTATAATAAAAATTGCCATTGCGGCAATTGCCATTGGTGTGGTGATGATGCTGATTGCCATTGCCAGTGGAGTTGGCCTAAAGCATAAAATCCGCGAGAAGATTGCGGCATTCAATGGGCATATCCAAATTTCCAATTACGATAACAATACTTCGGAGGTATCGCTTTTTCCCATTTCCATTCACCAGGATTTTTATCCGGAGTTCAAGAATGTGGAAGGGGTGCGTCATGTACAGGCGGTGGCCACCAAAGGTGGAATCATCAGGACCGAGGACACCTTTGAGGGCATGTTGGCCAAGGGTGTGGGTGCCGATTATGATTGGAAGGTTTTTCAGGAATATTTGGTGGACGGTCGCTTGCCTGACTATACTGGAAAGCTCAATGATGAGGTCCTGATCTCCCGAATGATGGCCAATCGGTTGCAATTGGGGGTTGGAGATACCTTCTTTTCCTTTTTTCTGAAGGATGGGGATGCTTCCAAGATGCCTAACAACCGAAGATTTAAGATTGTCGGGATTTATGATAGCGGCTTTGAGGAGTTTGATGCCACCTACGTTTTTGTGGATATCAGACATATCCAACGGATGAACAAATGGCAAGACGACGAAATCGGCAATTTTGAGGTATTCTTGGAAGATTTTGACCAGTTGGATGCCAAAAGCAATGAAATCTATGGCAAAACCCTTTCCAGTCTGGATTCACAGAACATCAAGACCAAATACCGGAGCATTTTTGATTGGTTGGGACTTTTTGATTTCAACATTGCGCTCATCATTGGCATTATGATCATTGTAGGGGGCATCAATATGATCACGGCTCTTTTGGTGTTGATTTTGGAGCGCACCCAAATGATCGGAATCCTCAAAGCTCTGGGTTCTGCCAATTGGAGCATTCGAAAGGTATTTTTGTACAATGCCGCCTATTTGATTGCTATTGGTTTGTTTTGGGGCAATCTCATCGGGCTTGGGGTTATATTTCTTCAGAATAAATACCGGATGTTCAAGTTTCCCAATCCAGAAGAATATTACATTGAATACATACCGGTGTATATGGATGTTCCAACCGTGCTAGTGCTGAATCTGGGAGTCATGTTTTTGTGCTTGTTAATGCTGTTGATACCCTCCTACATCATCACCAAGATTACCCCTGTCAAGGCCATCCAGTTTGAATGATCACAGGGATTTATCCGTTTAATTTGATACCTTGTGGGGTAAAATCAACCAACATGAGATCAAAGTACTTCCCAATCGTAGCCTTACTTTTTTTAACCCTTTCTGTATCAGCTCAAAAACTTTCTAGAACTGAGAAAAAAATAGTTTCCTCCATTGAAAAAAACAATGATGAGGCCATCGATTTTCTGAAAAAGGTGGTGAACATTAACAGTGGGACCCTCAATTCCAAAGGGGTAAAGGAAGTGGGGATGGTGTTCAAGGATGCTTTTGACAACATCGGTTTTGAGACCAAATGGATAGAAATGCCTGCCGAAATGGGTCGTGCTGGACATTTGTTTGCGGAAACGTCGGGTTCCAAAGGAAAAAAACTGCTGCTCATCGGGCATTTGGATACGGTGTTTGAGGAAAACAGCCCTTTCCAGACCTTTGAAATGGTGAACGACAGTATTGCGCATGCTCCAGGGGGCAACGATATGAAAGGTGGGGATGTCATTGTGCTTTATGCCCTAAAAGCCTTACATGACAATGGACTTTTGAACAATGCCCAGATCATTGTGGCATTCACCGGGGATGAGGAAAGTACTGGAAAACCATTGGACATCAGTAGAAAAGATTTGATAGAAGCGGCCCAAAAGAGTGATATCGCTCTGGGTTTTGAAACGTCCACAGGATTCAACTACGCTACCGTGGCACGTAGGGGAGCCTCTGGTTGGGAAGTGGAAGTGGAAGGAAAGCGTGCCCATTCCTCAGGCATTTTTAGTGAAAATACTGGTGCAGGGGCCATTTTTGAAATGTCACGGATCCTCCATGAATTCTATACCGACGTTAAAGGAGAAGATCTCTTGACCTTTAATCCGGGGATTTTGTTGGGAGGTACCTTTGTGAACTACGATCCCGCCACAGGCAAAGGGGATGCGTTTGGAAAAAGCAATGTGGTGGCCCAAAAGGCCATTGTAAAAGGAGGACTTCGGTTTATTTCCGAAGAACAAAAGGAAAGGGCCCGTGCCAAGATGCGGGAAATTGTGGGGAATAATCTGCCCAAGACCTCAGCTACCGTGAGTTTTACGGACAGCTACCCGGCCATGCAACCCACGGAAGGAAATCTAAAACTTTTGGGGACATTGAACGAGGTTAGTTTGGACTTGGGACAAGGGGAAGTATTGGCCTATGATCCCGGAAAACGGGGGGCTGCTGATGTTTCCTTCGTGGCACAATATGTAGATGGATTGGACGGATTGGGAACTATGGGCTCTGGTGCCCATACGCCCGAAGAAACAGTAAATCTGAACACCATTGAAGCATTGACCAAGCGTACCGCTATACTTATTTACAGACTGATAAACACCAACTAATCCATGGTTATACTCAAGAAAAACAATACCATCGTTAAGATTGAAGAAGGGGAATTGGTTGGTTACTCTGTAAATGGGCATGAGTTTATCCACCAAAAGGGAAGCCCAGGTTGGAGTAGTGCCGATACGGAAATGTTTCCCATCATCGGGCCGGTCATAAAAGCGGATTTTAGGGTTTCTACCCCCAAAGGTAAGGCGGTTCAAGACCAGCACGGCCTGCTCCGTCAAATGCCTTACAAGTTGGTTTCAAAGTCCGGTGATTCAGCGGTTTTTGAAAAGAATTATAGGGCCGAGACCCCAGTCATTAATGCCAAGTTTCCTGAAAAATCAACAGAAGAGGCCCTCACATGGCCTTATAATTTTCGCTTCGAAAAATCCTTTCTATTAAAGGAGGATACCCTTGAAATCACGTTCAAGATTACGGGAGATTCGGATATGCCCTTTATGCTAGGGTACCACCCCGCGTTTAAGCTTACCACATCATCCCCAATTATATGGGCCAAAGGGAAGAAAATAACGTTGGATGAGGTATTGGAGGTGGGTAGCAGGGCGCTACAGGTTGCAGATTGTACCTCGGTTACTTTGCAAGACGAAAAGGAAATTACCATTCAAACGGAAGGTTTTGGAAATTTCATGTGTTGGACGGAGGTGCGGAACATGGTCTGTATCGAACCGATTTCGTTTTATCCGTATGCTGTGGAACAAGTTAATCTACACCAAGGATTTCAACTAGTGGGAAAGGAGTCGGTTTTTAAGGTCACGTTGATTCCGGAACAATAGCTAGCTGAACTTTTTCCGAAGTTCTTCCACTACATTTTCCGTTTTTAGGTTGCGCTGTTGACGTTTTAAAATGATGGGTTGGGATTGACGTACTTCGCAATTGGCAATGGAACAACGTTCACAGGTTACCCCTACATCATAGGATTTGATGGAAGGGTCGTCCAAAAAAGCGACTTTCTTTTTCAGTTCGGAATTCATCAACAATCCAAGGCTCACACTTCGGAATTCATCCTTTTTAAAGGGATCTACAGTGGCGCTGGAAAAAATTAGATAGGAAAGTCCATCATTTGGGTAATGGGAAATTTGTAGGTCCATGTGATGTTCATCCCCTGTTTTGGCAATTTCCTGCAGCGTTCGAATGGATACCCATCGGCGACAATACTTTTCATTGGTCTCGTTGCCGTGCGGCGAGTGGTGGTGGGTCAGATGCAATTCCTTGGTAATTTCAAAGCGGTTGGTGTCCCTCTTATGGCTCAATCGTAGGAAAAACAAATTTTCCAGTTGGTAATCGTTGGGTAGAATATTGGTCAACCGTTGGTACAGCGATTCCGGCGAGGCATTGTAATAATTCTTGATGCCGGTTAAAAAGGTCTTGTCAAATTTGGGTTTGGACAGAAAAGAATCCACATGTTTTTTGATCAAATGTCTGGGAATGACCAAAGCCCCGGCAAAATAGGAAGCATAAAAATTGTTCAGTACCTGATCAAAATTATGGAACTTGATCCAAGTGAACGTGTAGAGCCGCTCCTCGATGTTCAAATAATTATACCCGATTTCCTTTGCGTAGATAAAAGTGCGTTGAGCTTCATCAATATGATTGGCCACCAAAAGCGTTTTGGTCTTTGGGATGAACATGGAACGCAGGTTATCCAGTTCCTTGTACTTGGTCAACTCATCATTATTGATGGTATAGCCATATTCTTCCACCAAGATTTCTTCCAGTTCCGATGAACTCACCGATTTGTTCAAATCCACTTGATAGGCCTTGGCAAATTGGACCACGGCATCTTCCAAGTCGGGAAAAAAATTGTTGCTTGCTTCCTGAAAAGAACGAAGGGAGGCCAAATAAAAATTTTCCTTCCCAAAATTATAGTGTTTGGCAATTTCAATAATGGTGCTGATAAAGGCGTTGACCTTGGTAGGTGCATTGGCCACAATATCTATAAGATCACTCTCCTTGATGCCGAACAGTTCCAAGGGCAATTCCTTGAACACTTTGGACTGGAGCAATTCACCAACTGGGGCCAGATTTTTGTCCAGTTTCAGGGAAACCAGACTGTCATAGGGCACTTCCAATTTTTCGGCCAATAGGGCAATCTTGTCCGTTTTTGGATATTTCTTGCCCTTTTCAATCTCGTTTAAATACGATTTTGAAAGTCCGGTGAGCTTCGAAAGTCCAAAAAGGGACAGCTTTCGCTTGGTTCTGACCTGCTTAAGCTTTAGGCCAAATATTAATTTGATATACTCCTCTTCCATTTTTCTCGATCAAAGATAGGCTTTTTTGCGAATCTCTTAAAAATAGCGAATAAATACAAAAAAGCGAACGTTCGCTTGTTTTTCTCAAACGTTTGCGTTAACCTTGTGGAAGAAAATAGAAATGTTATAGAAGAAGCATTGATTACCAATACAAAATTGCAGTTTGCAAAAGAGGTAGAGAACTATTATCCTGAGTTGTTAACGGATGGCGCGTTGGAATTCTTGATAGCCTTGCATCAGAAATTCAATAGGTCAAGATTGCAGTTGTTGGACGAACGGGCTAAGAGACAGGTCAAGTTTGACCTCGGGGAATTCCCGGATTTTCCAAAAGAAACGGAGCAGACACGTGCTGCCAACTGGAGGATAAAAAAAATCCCCGAAGATTTACAGGATAGAAGGGTGGAAATTACCGGACCGGTGGATCGCAAAATGGTGATCAATGCCCTGAACTCCGGAGCTAAAACCTTTATGGCTGATTTTGAGGACAGTAATGCGCCTACTTGGTTCAATTGCATACAAGGGCAACAAAACCTTATTGATGCCAACAATATGACCATCAGCTTTTATGATTCCAAAAAGGGGAAGGAATATAAACTGAATGATGAAGTGGCTGTTCTGTTGGTACGCCCAAGGGGACTTCATTTGAACGAAAGACACATTCTTATCAATGGTGAGGTGACTTCCGGTAGTTTGGTGGACTTTGGACTTTATGTGTACCACAATTCGGGGATATTGAGAAGAAGAGGGTCGGCTCCCTATTTCTACCTGCCCAAATTGGAACATTACTTGGAAGCCAGATGGTGGAACGAGGTATTCACCTTTGCAGAGGAATATATCGGAATTCCAGTGGGGACCTATAAGGCCACGGTGTTGATAGAGACCATTACGGCAAGTTTTCAATTGGATGAAATTATTTACGAATTAAAAAACCATATCGTTGGACTCAACTGTGGAAGATGGGATTATATTTTCTCCTACATCAAAAAATTTAGGAACCATCCCGCCTATATCCTACCAGATCGTGATCAAGTGACCATGACCGTGCCGTTTATGGATGCCTATTCCCGATTGGTCATTCAACGGTGTCACAAGAGGGGAATCCATGCCATGGGAGGTATGGCGGCTCAAATCCCGATCACCAACGATCCGGTTGCCAATGAAAAGGCATTGGAAAAAGTTCGATTGGATAAAGAGCGCGAAGTAAAGAATGGCCATGATGGAACATGGGTGGCACACCCAGGTTTGGTAAAAATAGCCAACGACATTTTTGATAAGTACATGCCAAAGGCCAATCAATTGGATAAACTGCGTGAAGATGACCGTATTTCAGCTACGGATTTGATTGCCATTCCAGATGGTACCATTACGGAGAAAGGTATCCGAAAAAACATTTCCGTGGGAATCCTGTATTTGGAATCCTGGTTGCGAGGCAACGGCTGTGTGGCCATCAACAATTTGATGGAGGATGCAGCAACCGCGGAAATCTCAAGGACCCAAGTTTGGCAATGGTTAAAATTTAATGCTCGATTGGACGACGGTAGAAAACTGACCAACGAATTGTATCAATCCATTTTTGATGAGGAAGTGGTCAAAATAAGGCATTTGGTAGGTGAAGGCAATCTGCACAATACCAAATTTGAAGAGGCCATTGCATTGTTCGACAAATTAGTGAGAACCAATGAGTTTGAGGAATTCCTCACAATAAAAGCTTACAACGAAATATAAACAAGTCAATTATATCAATAAAAAAATCCCAAGAATGCGCGAACATTACATGGGATTCAAGTCAAATTTCGAATTATAAAATTATGGAAAAAAAGGAGAAAATTCAAGCTTTGGTAACGGATTGGACCGTAAACCCCAGATGGAAAGGTGTTGAACGCCCATATACGGCCGAGGAAGTCATCAAACTTCGGGGTTCGTATGAGATAGACCATTCCATTGCGAGAATGGGTGCCGAAAAACTTTGGGATAAGTTGAACGGCCAAGATTTTGTGGCCGGATTGGGAGCCCTAACCGGGAACCAGGCTATCCAGGAAGTGGAAGCCGGCTTGGATGCCATATACCTCAGTGGATGGCAAGTGGCGGCAGATGCCAACCTTGCGGGCGAAATGTACCCAGACCAATCACTGTATCCTGCCAACAGTGTGCCTATGGTGGTAAAGCGAATCAACAATGCGTTGTTGCGTGCGGACCAAATTCAATCGGTGAACGGAGTGACGGATAGAAAGGACTATTTGGTTCCCATTGTGGCCGATGCTGAAGCTGGTTTTGGGGGTAACTTGAATGCGTACGAACTGATGAAATCTATGATTGAGAATGGGGCATCCGGAGTGCATTTTGAAGATCAGTTGAGCTCTGCCAAAAAGTGCGGACACTTGGGAGGAAAGGTTTTGGTACCTACCCAAGAAGCCATCAATAAACTGATAGCGGCTCGTTTGGCTGCCGATGTAATGGGGGTTCCAACTGTCATTATTGCCAGAACGGATGCCGATGCCGCTAACTTGTTGACAAGCGATATTGACGAACGGGACCACAAATTTTTGACCGGGGAGCGTTCTTCCGAAGGATTCTTCTATGTAAAAAATGGACTGGAGCAAGGAATTGATCGTGGATTGAGCTATGCGCCTTTTGCGGATCTTATCTGGTTGGAGACATCCACACCGGATTTAGAACAGGCGAGAAAATTTGCGGAAGGTATCCATAGTAAATACCCTAACAAGATGTTGGCCTACAACTGTTCGCCATCCTTTAACTGGGCGGCCAAGTTGAGCGCCAAGGAAATGGAGACCTTTAGGGAAGAATTGGCAGCCATGGGCTACAAGTTCCAATTCATTACCCTAGCAGGATTCCACGCCTTGAACACCAGTATGTTCGAACTTTCCAAATCGTACAAGGAAAGGGGAATGGCAGGTTACTCCGAACTGCAGGAACGCGAGTTCGCTTTGCAGAAAGATGGCTTTAAGGCGGTAAAACACCAAGGATTTGTGGGTACGTCCTACTTTGATATGGTCCAGAACGTGGTAACTGCCGGGAAGGCAAGCACCATGGCCATGAAAGGCAGTACGGAAACCGCCCAATTTTAATTTCAGGAATTTTTCAATCTGTGGAGCTATTTGCTCATAATTCCACGCCCCCTTTTTAAGGGGGCTTTTTTATAAAAGTTTTAGGGGATGGGTGTCAGGATTTTGGCCTCGGTATTCTTTAATAGATAAGCAGCCAGAATACTTTCAGTTTCTACCGTATTCTTTTGGGGGGTGATGAACGCTTCAATATCCTCCAGAGTGGAAATGGACGTTTCGTGGTCGATAAAACCATAGCCTTTATACATCCCGTCAGCAATCAACACTACGGCATTTTCACTTTGATCTCTGCCTTTTTCCTTGATGACCTTTACTTCGGAGGCCAATAGTTTCATATGGGCAATGGCTTCCTGGACCTTTTGATTGTAGACATCAACAGGTTCTTCACCTCGGCAGACCCCTTCGCAGGTGGTGATCTCATGATGGGAACAGGCCGCATTCGTTTGCTGTAGGTGGCAATACCGGGGACAAAGTGAAAAATTCTTGCACAACTCTTCCAAATAGGCCCTGCAATCCGTTTGGTTATAAAATATTTTAAGGGGGTTGGGCACACCCTTGATGGTATTGTAGGCCAGATGTTCAATCCCATTTCGGTCCTCATAGGAAAAAATGGCATAAGGACGTACCGTTCGTTTTTGGGCACTATTGTAAGGGGGGAACAAGCGCTTTATTTCGGCGGATTCCATCAAAAGGGCCACCAGTTCACTGCCTGAAAGTTTGTAATCGATGTGGGCCGTTTCACCGCACATTTGAATTTCCTTGGAGCTTTTATCGTAAAAATGGCCCAGCACCCTTTTTTTGAGATTGATGGCCTTGCCCACATAAATGATCTCCCCTTTTTGGTTCTTAAAATAGTAGATGCCAGGTTTGGACGGGATGTTATCAAATACGGATTTGGGTAGATGGGGAGGCAACGTGGCTTCTTGGCTTCGGGCATTCAAGAATTTCTGGAAAACCCCTTCTGCCTCGGGAGTATTGATCAATTTTTCAAACAACAATACAGTGGCATGGGCATCCCCACGCGCCCGATGACGGTCCGTCAACGGAATCTGTACTGCAGTGCACAATTTACCCAAACTATAGGACCCAAGTCCGGGAATCAGTTTTCGGGACAGCCGAACGGTGCACAGTTTTTTGCGGGTAAAATCAATGCCTATTTGCCGAAACTCTTCTTTGATGACCCCGTAGTCAAAATTCACGGAATGGGCTACAAAAATGCAACCCTCGGTAATCGACAATATTTCTGTGGCCACTTCGGAAAACGTAGGTGCGTTCTGTACCATCTGATCATCAATCCCGGTAAGACCCGTTATAAAATAGGGGATAGGGCATTGAGGGTTTACCAGTGAGGTAAACTCTTCCACAATTTGGTTGCCATCATACTTGAAAATGGCAATTTCGGTGATCTTGTTGCCCTTGATCCCGTTACCCGTTGTCTCTATGTCGATGATGGTATACAAATCCTTTTCTAAAATTCACATTGAAATTATGGATAAACTGGCCAGTGTCCAAATCTTAGGTCAGGCCTTGAACTGCTTTCGGAACTGGGTGGGGGTAATCGCCTTTAATTCCTTGAACTTTCGGTTAAAATTGGCTATGTTGTTGAAACCACACTGTTCAGAAATCAAGGAAATCGAAAGCTCGGGATGGTTCAGAATGAGTTTGCAGGAATTCTCAATACGTATTTCAATCAAAAACTGGAAAAAGGTCTTGTTGGTTCGTTTTTTAAAGTACCTACAAAAAGCATTTTTGCTCATATTGGCTGTCTCGGCAATCTCATCCAACACAATGGGTTTGTGGTAGTGTTCCATGGCATAGTCAAACACATCACTCATCCGTTTCCCTTCGTCATCGGTAAACGACTTTTGGTAAACAAAAGAGGATAACGGAGTTGTTTTGGATTTTGCAATTTGGTTGATAATCAATAAAAGTGTGGAAATCTGTTCCACTTTGTTTTGGTTTGAAAGTAATTGGAACAGTGCCGTAATCTTCATTTTATTGGAGAGCACCTTCATTCCATATACCGATTTTTTGAAAAAATTCTGGGTGGAGGATAGGTCTGTCAGTTTAAAAAAGTCCTTTCCAAACGAGTCCCGGTTAAAAAAAAGGGTGTGCATCAATGACGCCTCCTTGATTCTAGTGTCGCTTCGGAATACGTGGGGTACAAAACTGCCAATGACTAAGATATCACCTGCTTTGTATTCGTTAATGCCATCCCCAACAATAAGCGTTCCGCTGCCTTTTTCCACATAGCTGATTTGAATTTCACCATGCTGGTGCAATTGATCGTAAAAGACCTGTTCCCTATCTATTTGGTACACCAGAGCCTCGTTTTTTGGTTTAGGGATTTTAAAGGGCAATACCTTCATGATTGACTAAAATTATTCCAAAAATGTTGTTGGGTCCAAAAATAGGGTAATATAGTATTAGAAAGGGCTAAAATCCTGTAAAAGTTGACCAATGAGTCTTTGTAAATTTATAGTCAAATAAATTGGATGATTATGGTAAAATGGGAGGGTGTCATGCCCGCTGTTACAACAAAGTTTACAAGTGGGGACCAGCTGGACCTCCAAATGTTCAAAAAGAATATTGAAGCCCAGATAGATGCGGGGGTGCATGGTATTATCTTGGGAGGTACCCTGGGAGAGGCCAGCACTTTGGAACAGGATGAAAAGGAAACGCTGATCAAGACTTCCTTGGAGTTGGCCGAAGGTAAGATTCCGGTAATCATGAATGTGGCGGAACAAAGTACCAAAGGTGCCATAGCTGCCGCGCAGCAAGCCGAAAAGGTTGGGGCAAATGGGCTGATGCTCCTGCCGCCCATGCGATATAAGGCAACCGATTATGAAACCGTGGCCTATTTTAAGGCAGTAGCTGAAAACACATCTTTGCCCATCATGCTGTACAACAATCCGGTGGACTATAAAATTGAGGTGACCTTGGATATGTTGGAAGAGTTGACGGAGCTAAAAAATATTCAGGCCATAAAAGAATCTACTAGGGATATTACCAATGTTATCCGAATTCAAAATCGATTTGGAGACAGGGTGAAAGTATTTACCGGAGTGGATACCCTTGGCCTCGAAAGTTTGGTAATCGGAGCCGTGGGATGGGTCGCTGGTTTGGTCTGTGCCTACCCTGCCGAAACGGTTGCTATTTACGAATTGGTGAAAGCAGGGAAAATTGAGGAAGCCTTGAAGATTTACCGTTGGTTCATGCCTTTGTTGGAATTGGACATAAGCCCTCAGTTGGTGCAGAACATTAAATTGGCGGAAGTGGCTACGGGAATAGGAACCGAATACGTAAGGGCACCAAGATTGCCTTTGCAAGGAGCGGAAAGAAAACGGGTGCTTCAGGTTATTGATACCGCTATGAAGAACCGTCCGGAATTGCCAGAATATAAAAATTTAAACACTGTTGTATGATTACAGGTAAAAACTGTATTGGAGGAACATGGAAAGCAGATGGGAATATCGAATTCAGGACCATCAACCCAAAATTGAATATTGAGAACCCAACGGTGTTTTTAGAGGCAACTTCGCAGGAAATTGAAGAAGCAGCCGGATCGGCATGGAAGGCATTCAAGGTTTTTAGAAAAATGTCGGGAGCAAAACGGGCAAAATTCCTGAATGCCATTGCGGATGAAATCTTGGCTTTGGATCAGGAGTTGGTGGAAACCTATATGTTGGAATCTGGGTTGCCCGAAGGGAGGGCCGTTGGGGAACGTGGCCGTACCGTTTTCCAGTTACGCTCATTTGCCAACCTGGTCGAGAATGAGGATTGGCGGGAGAACACTTTTGATGCTGCCGAACCAGACCGACAACCGATTCCTAAAGCTGATTTAAGAAAAACCATGATACCATTGGGGCCTGTGGCCGTTTTTGGGGCGAGTAATTTCCCCTTGGCTTATTCCACGGCAGGAGGAGACACCGCAAGTGCCCTGGCAGCTGGATGCCCGGTCATTGTGAAGTCGCACCCCATGCACGCCGGAACCTCTGAATTGGTGGCCCAAGCCATTGTTAGGGCAGCGGAGAAAACGGGAATGCCCGTTGGAGTATTCTCCAATATTAATGGGGGAATACAGGCAGGAGTGGATTTGGTCAGTCATCCGAAAGTAAAAGCAGTAGGCTTTACAGGAAGTATAGGAGGAGGTAGGGCACTGTTCGATTTGGCATCCAAAAGAGAGGAGCCTATTCCTGTTTTTGCGGAAATGGGGAGTATCAACCCTGTGATCATATCATCAGATGCCATTGCCAAAAGAGGTTCTGATTTGGCAAAGACCTATGCGGGATCGATAACCTTGGGAACAGGACAATTTTGTACCAACCCAGGATTGTTATTGACCGTAAAAGGCAATGCCACCGAAGATTTTATCCAAGAATTGGCGAAAGAAACCATTGCCATTGATCCACAATGTATGTTGCACCCCAACATCAAGAAGGGTTATGAAACCAAAGGGGAAAATGTGATATCCCAATCCGGTGTAGCGGTTGTTGGTAGGTTTGATGGGAAGTTGGACTCCAATTATGCGCCTTCGATCATTGCAACGGTATCGGGTAGTGATTTTTTGAAGAACCCTAAAATGCACCAAGAGGTGTTTGGACCTTTTTCATTAGTGGTACAATGTACAAATGATACAGAATTGATTCAGATCATAGATGGTTTGGAAGGGCAGTTGACCGGAACATTGATAGCGGAACAAAATGATTCCTTGGATTTGGTAGAAATTGTGGAAGCACTCCAAAATAGGGTAGGTAGAATTATTTACAACGGAGTGCCTACGGGTGTGGAGGTCTGTCCTGCCATGCAACATGGGGGTCCATATCCTGCCTCAACGGATTCCAGGTTTACAGCAGTTGGGACGCATTCCATAAAACGTTGGGTACGGCCGGTTAGCTATCAGTCTTTTCCAACAGGATTGTTGCCGGAACACCTAAGAAGCTAATCCAGAAAACAAAAGCGCGTGGCAAGAAAGACCTTTTTTTGTGTAGATGCCCATACCTGTGGGAACCCGGTGAGGGTAGTGGCTGGTGGCGGCCCCAATTTATTGGGGGCGAATATGAGTGAAAAACGACAGCATTTTCTCCGCGAATACGATTGGATTCGTAGAGGGTTGATGTTCGAACCCCGAGGACACGACATGATGAGCGGTAGTATCTTGTTCCCTCCCCATGATCCCGAAAATGATTTCTCGATTCTTTTCATTGAAACTTCCGGTTGTTTGCCCATGTGTGGACATGGGACCATCGGAACCATTACTGTGGCCATTGAAGAAGGCTTGATAATTCCAAAACTTCCAGGAAAGATTAAAATGGAAGCCCCGGCAGGATTGGTAGAGATAGAGTACCATCAAACCGGGAAAAAAGTGGATTGGGTAAAACTGACCAATGTTAAATCATATTTGGCGGCGGAGGGCTTAGCAGTGGAATGTCCTGGATTGGGTGAAATCACTTTTGATGTCGCCTACGGAGGAAATTATTATGCCATTGTGGACCCGCAGGAGAATTTTGAGGGACTACAACATTACACTGCGGGCCAGATCATCCAGTTTTCGCAAGTAGTTCGGAAGCGAATCAATGAAAAATACCCCGATACATTCATCCATCCCGAGAACCCGACCATTAGGGATGTAAGTCATATGATGTGGACGGGCGAACCCTTGGATGTATCGTCATCCGGTAGGAATGCTGTTTTTTATGGAGACAAAGCGATTGATAGGTCTCCTTGTGGTACTGGAACCTCTGCACGGATGGCACAATTGTTCGCTAAAGGCAAATTGAAATTGGGGGAATCTTTTATCCACGAAAGCTTTATTGGGAGCAAGTTTGTGGGTAAGGTTGAACAGGAAACCACTCTGGATGGAAAACAGGCCATTGTGCCCAGTATCCAAGGTTGGGCGCAGGTGACGGGGTACAACAACATCATAATTGATGATGATGACCCATACGCCCATGGCTTTCAAGTAATTTAATTGAAAATTTATAGAAAATGGAATATAGGCTACTATCAACATTAGTAAAGAAATTGGGATTTGTGCTCATTATGCTGATGTCCACTTTTGGGATATCCCAATCCAGTAAATTGGCAGACTTGATCGATGAATTTGGTGCGGACACCTGGGGGCTTCGCCATATTTATATCATGGAGGAATCCGAAGAATATTATAAAAGGTTCTCCAATTTTTATGATGATTGGATGAAGCGCATGGAAGGAATCGATTTCAATTCCCTTACCCAACAGGAAAAAGTAGACTATGTCCTTTTAAAAAATTCCATTGTCAAAGGGGATTACTTTTTAAACCAGGATTATGATGATTTCAAAGAAGTGGCCGATGTAGCCAATTTTGCCAAGACCATGCTCCCTTTTATCCAAGAAAGGAGAAGGGGCAAAAAGCCGGATTCCAAGGTTTTGGCGCAAATCATGCAGGATGCTTCCAAGACGCTGGCAGCCCAGAAGAAAACAAGAAAGGAAAAACCATTCAAGGATTGGCAAACGGCGGACAAGGCTTCGGAAATAGTGCTTTCATTCCAAAAAGGATTAAAAGAGGCCTACGATTTTTATTACAGCTATGATCCAGATTTTACTTGGTGGGTGGAGCAGCCCTATAAAAGTTTGGATGGTAATTTGAAGGAGTACGCTGAATTTCTCAAAAATAATTATTCCGAGAACAGCATCAAGGATGATGGAAGTGGCATTATTGGCAAACCCATTGGAAAGGAAGCCTTGTTGGAAAGTTTGGCAATGGAATTTATTCCCTATACGCCGGACCAACTTATCAAAACAGCGGAGGAACAATTCAATTGGTGTAAGAATGAAATGATCAAAGCTTCGCGTGAATTGGGATATGGCGATGACTGGAAAGCGGCGTTGGAACATGTAAAAAACACTTATGTGCCGGCAGGGGAGCAACCCCAAGCCATTATGGACCTGTATAGCCAATCGGTGGATTTCATAGAAGAACGTGATTTGATTACACTCCCCGCATTGGCCAAGGAAACTTGGGGCATGGAAATGATGAGCGCTGAGCGTCAAAAGGTGAGTCCTTTTTTCTTGGGAGGAAGAGATATCATCATATCATACCCGA
>JAGQZL010000270.1 GCA_020434915.1 Allomuricauda sp.
CCAAAGCCAGTGTTCAATACCTGGCGATTTGGGAAGCGTTCCTGTATATCTTCCCAGAAACGTATGCTGGAACTTCCTGTAAATACAATGGTTTCCTTGGAGTTGTCCCAAATGGAATCTATTTTCTGTTGTATATCTTTCACCTCTTTGGCAAAGGGCAGTTCCTCTTGTGCACAAAGGGTGGTGATGGTGAACAAAAACACCCATAAGTATCGTATCATCCTTAATTTAATTTTTGATAAAATTTCCGTGTAAACCGGTTTGTGAACTGGTACCGACCATAATCCCAAATTCACCGGGCTCCACTACAAATTCATAGGCATTGTTGAAAAAACCAAGCTCTTTGTTAGTGAGGGTAAACTGGACTTTTTGGGAACTTTTTGGCGCCAAACTAATTTTTTTGAATCCTTTCAGCTCTTTCACAGGCCGTACCACACTGGCCACTTTGTCATGAATATAGAGTTGAACTACTTCTTCCCCCGTGCGGTCCCCAGTATTGGTGACGGTAACTTCAACCGAGACGTACTCTGGGTTGTTGGAGTCTATGGTCAAATTGGAGTAAGCAAAGGTCGTATAGCTTAAACCGTGTCCAAATGGGAACAAGGGATCGTTCTTTTCATCACTGTAATGGGACCAAAACACATTGGGTTGCGCATTGGGCCTACCTGTACTGTTGTGGTTGTAGTAAATGGGAATCTGCCCTACACTTCTAGGAAAAGTCATGGGCAGTTTGCCACTCGGATTGTATTCCCCAAACACCACCTGCGCAATGGCGTTCCCAGTTTGAGATCCCAGTTGCCATGTTTCCAAAATAGCAGGAATGTTCTCTGCTTCCCATTCTATGGTCAATGGTCTACCGTTCATCAGGATCAGCACCACATTTTTGTTCACTTTGTACACCTCTTTCAACAAGTTGAGTTGAAGACCGGGCAATCCCAATTGTGCTCTGCTTCTCCCTTCCCCGCTTTGAAAGCCATGTTCTCCCAAAACTAGTACTACAACATCCGATTGTTTGGCCACCGCTATAGCTTCTTCCATACCGGAGGTATCCGTTTCATTTACTTGGACGTGATTCAAAAAACTGGCATCAGGATTGAAGACCTTGGGACCTTTTGCATAGGTGATATTGTTCGAGTATTTTTTCAATCCATCCAAAACGCTAATAGCTGTATGGTTGTCCGAACCCAACCGCCAACTGCCCAAAGGACTGTTGTTGTCATTGGCCAACTCACCGATTACGGCAATTTTTGACTGGTTTTTTTTGATTGGCAACAGATTACCTTCATTTTTTAGGAGTACGATGGATTTTTTTGCCATATCCAAAACTCCAGCCTGATGGTCCTCGTGGTAGAGCCTTTCCTTCTCCCTTTTTTCATTGCAATACTTGTAGGGGTCATCAAACAGTCCGAGTTCGTATTTCACGGTCAAGATCCTTCGGACTGCATCATCGATTTTTTCCTCACTGACTTTTCCCTCCTTCACATTGTTCACCAAATGCAGGACATAGGCCGATGATTCCATGTCCATATCCGATCCTGCGTTGGCACCAAGCTCCGCGGCTTGCTTCAAATCCTTGGCAAAGCCATGGGGCACCAGTTCGCCAATGGAAGCCCAATCGGAAATGACAAAGCCGTCAAATCCCCATTTTTCTTTCAATATATCCCGTTGGAGGAAAGCACTTCCAGTCACTGGAACACCGTTCAGTACATTGAACCCGTTCATCACGGTGCGCACATTGGCATCCACCGCTGCTTGGAATGGAGGCAAAACGGCATTGTAAAGTGTTGAGGTGCCTATATCCGCTGTATTGTAATCCTTGCCTGCTTCGGCAAAACCATAAGCGGCGAAGTGCTTGGCACAGGCCACAATGGTATTTTCAGCCGAAAGGTTGTCTCCCTGAAAACCTTTGACCCTTGCTTGGGCGATTTGAGCTCCAAGATAGGTGTCTTCCCCGGCACCTTCCATGACCCTTCCCCAGCGGGGGTCCCGTGAAATGTCCACCATGGGAGCAAACGTCCAATTAATACCAACTGCCGAGGCTTCATCCGCGGCAATCCTAGCGGAATTTTCAATGGCCTCCATATCCCAACTGGCAGCTTCGGCCAACGGAATAGGGGCCACGGTCTTGTATCCGTGGATGACATCAAAACCAAAGATCAAAGGAATCCCCAATCGGGATTCTTCTACCACTAATTTTTGAAGTTTCCGTACATTTTCAACACCTGTGACATTAAGCATGGAACCGACCCACCCTTTTTTTAGGTGTTCGTACTTTATGGCAGCGTTCCCTTCTTCGGGAACAGGACCTGTCACATCCCAAAAGCCATTGTATTGGTTCATTTGCCCAACTTTTTCTTCGAGGGTCATTAGGTTCAACAGAGAATCTACTTTTTGGGAAATGGTCTTATGCTGTGCCATGGTCATTGTGCTGGACAATGTAAGATAAAGAAGAATAATGAATGAATGTTTGGCTAGAGGTTTCATTTTAGTCGACAATGTTAAAAAGATGGTTGTAAGTCTCCTAAAATTAGGCAAAAATCCATCATGTCCTAAAATATGGGATTTGTACTTTTGACTAAAATTTAATAGATGAATGCAAGATCAGAGCAGCTAAAGGCATTGGAACGGTTGTTGAACATCATGGACGAACTTCGGGAACAATGTCCTTGGGACAAAAAGCAGACCATGCAGACCCTAAGGCATTTGACCATTGAGGAGACCTATGAACTCGGCGATGCCATTTTGGACAATGATCTTGAGGAAGTAAAAAAAGAACTGGGCGATTTATTGCTCCATATTGTTTTCTATGCCAAAATTGGTTCGGAGACCCAAGATTTTGACATTGCCGATGTGGCCAATGGTATCTGCGAAAAATTGATTAATAGACATCCGCACATCTATGGAGACGTGAAAGTGCAAGATGAGGAAGAGGTGAAGCAAAATTGGGAGAACATCAAACTCAAAGAAGGCAAAAAAAGCGTGTTGGAAGGTGTGCCCAACAGTCTTCCTGCCTTGGTGAAGGCAAACCGTATCCAGGAAAAAGTGGCCGGAGTGGGTTTTGATTGGGAACATCCGGAACAGGTTTTTGAAAAATTAAAGGAGGAACTGGGGGAACTTCAAGAAGAGGTGAAACACCAAAATGCCGATAAAATGGAGTCCGAATTTGGCGATGTACTGTTCTCCATGGTCAATTACGCCCGTTTTCTAAAGATCAATCCTGAAAATGCCTTGGAACGTACCAATAAGAAATTTATCGGGAGGTTTCAGTATTTGGAAAAAAAGGCAAAAGAGATGGGCAAGAGCCTCAAGGAAATGACCCTGGCAGAAATGGATATCTATTGGGAAGAGGCAAAGCGTCTCTGATACAATTTTCAAATGGTAACCTTTGGTTCATCTATAAATTTCTCCAATCTCTCTATCTTTATCCGCTTTTTAAAAATTCGTTTTGTTTCAACAGTATACCAAAGAGTTTGCCTATAATTTAAAGTTGTCCTACCCTGTTATCTTAGGGATGCTGGGCCACACTTTCGTTGCCTTTGCGGACAACATTATGGTGGGGCAATTGGGTACCGCGGAGTTGGCTGCGGTTTCTTTGGGCAATAGCTTTGTATTCATTGCCATGTCCCTTGGAATTGGTTTTTCAACCGCCATCACACCTTTGGTGGCGGAAGCTGATGGAGCGGGGGACAAGACTGCAGGGAAGAATGCTTTAAAGCATGGATTGGTGCTCTGTACCGTGTTGGGGTTGAGCCTTTTTGGGGTTATTTTATTGAGCAAACCGTTATTGCACCATATGCAGCAACCGCCTGAAGTGGTGGAATTGGCCATTCCTTATTTGGATTT
>JAGQZL010000271.1 GCA_020434915.1 Allomuricauda sp.
CGGACATATCCCCTGCATCCACCAACAAGGTGGTCCCATCAGGAAAAACCAAAAAAGCGGCATCCCCCCTTCCTGTATTGATGTGGTGGATATCCAAATATCCCGGTTTCCAAGCAGGCAATTCTTGTTTTTGTGCATTGGCAACCAAACCCGCCCACATTAGAAGGGCAATAAGGAAATGGCTTTTGAGGTTGAATTTCATGATTACTTATTTCTGTACAAATGATTTGCAGGTATGATCTGTTTCGGGGTATTTGGCCCCTTATATTTCACATCCAAATGGAAGCCTCCGCCTCCATTAAAATAGGCTACCCTGACCAAATGTTTTCCTTTGGGCAAATCCATGGAACCACTACGCTCCATTACCCCATGGTCACCATCATTGTCCACAACTTGGGTTCCGTTTACATAGAGTTTGCTTCCATCATCACTATTGGTAAAGAAGCTATAGTTACCTGCTTCCTGGATATCCAAATAGCTTTCCAGTACCACAGCCACTTGTTCCGTAGGCGCCTTCCCGGTCAGAACCTGTTTATGTGAAAACTCGCTTGCATACCCTTCCATTATGGGTTCCAAGGTTTGAAAATCGGGTAATTTCTCAATACCCTTCACATAGAAAGCCCAAAATTGGACTGGGTCTTCCTTGGTGATGGGCACAATCCTAAAATTAGCCTCTGCCACCGTACTCACCAATTGATTGTCTTGGAAAATGCCGGCCTTCACAATTTCGGTTTGTTTTAAAAAGAAGGTGTCTCGATAGATCTTGCTATTTTCCACAGATGGCACACTGTTCCCTATGGTATATCTAATTTCACCTACATTATTGGGATTCTGCATGACCACAGCTACAGAGTCGGCTTTAAAAATTCCTCCGGCCGGCTCAAAATAACCGGCATCCGGATGAATCTTTGGTTGGGTTATTTGCTCTTTTCGCTTGTAGGTAAGTATTGGTTTTTCATTTCCGATGAAGGCACCTTTTACTGGTCTTCCAATCCATGCTTGGGGCGTTTTGAGTCCCATGGCATAGGCCACAGTGGGTGCATTGTCATACTGATATACGGTTTCTTCAATCAGATATCCCTCTTTGATACCTGCTCCATATAAAATGAAGGGGATTTCCATTTCGGCCAAACTCTCGCCCCCATGGCCAAAACCAATTCCACCGTGATCGGCGGATACTATGAACATTGTTTTCTCAAACATGCCCGCATCTTTGGTGGCGTTCACAATTTCGGCAATCAGCGAATCCGCCTTCTCAACCGATTTGTAATATTCAGGGCTGCCATGGCCTAATGCATGACCTGCATGGTCCACATGGTCCAGATGTACAAACGTGAACTTAGGTGTATGCTCCTTAATATAGTTTACCGCTTCTTGGGTTGTATTGTCCTCATGGTCCCCATCAATATCGAAATCCACATCCTCTTTTTCAAAAAGACGCCCAAAACCATCCCAATCATAAATGGTACCTACATGAGCCTCGGGTTGTTGGTCATGGAACAAGGTAAAAATTGTGGGAAAGGTGCCATTTTTGGTTGCTACCACAGGAGGCAATTGATGGTCAAATTTTTCCCATCCATTGGAGGTGACCCCGTGTTGTTCGGTATCGGCCCCCATGATCATGCTGGCCCAATTGGGACTGGAACTGGAGGGCAACACAGAACGTGCATGCATGGTAGCCGCGCCATTTTGAATCATGGAATCCAACATGGGTGTATGGGCCTTTTGGATTCCGTTGGGGCTCATGCCGTCCACTCCGATTATCACAATGTGCTGAATACCAGATGGTGTTCCCCCTTCCTTGGAAGAACAAGACCACAGGAGCAAAACTCCTGTGGTCATGATCATTATTCTCTTGATTTTCTGGAACATGCCGGACCTTAATTTTCCCACCAGACCTTGGTAGTGATTTGGTCCCCTCCAATGCGGTTTACCGCTTCGGTATAGTTGGCATTGTTCAAAGATTCCTCTTGACTTGGATACTCAAACCTGCTAGGATATACATCGTAGAAAGCATCAGGCCCAGGTGCAATGGTTGCAGGGAAACCTGTTCTTTTGTACTCAATGAACCCTTGGTAATCGGTATAGAAAAGGTTGATGTACTTCTGGGTCATGATGGTTTCCAACGCATTGTCGAATGCCACACCTGTACTGCTCAAATAGCCAGCGGGCAGTTCAACGCCCCAATACTCAAAATTGGCGGTGATACCTTCCTCGTAAAACGCCTGGGCATCCCCAGTGATCCAACCTCTTTGGGCGGCTTCCGCCAAAATGAACTGTACTTCAGAGTACATCATCAGCCTTGCTTGGTTGGTGTTGGGTTGAAAATAGAAGTAGTCGATATTGAACTTTGACAAGAAAGCATCCCCACCTTGATAGGTATATGCGGGACCATCCACCACTCCGTTCAACATCCCTACAATTTCCGGAGTTCCTACTTCGACAGAATTGGCTGTTGGGTCGGCAAAAAATTCCAACCTTGGGTCGTTCAATCCTTCCAACAGGGTCACAAAGTGTTCTGAAATCCTGTACTCGTTGTAAGAACCTACACGATACACGGACTCCTCTGTAACAGGGTGGGCATCCGGATTGGCAGACAAGAAGGTTTGTACCGCATTGTCATCATTCGACTCCATTACTGGATTTTGTGAAGGGTTGTTGTAGATCTCCGCAATCACACTTGAAGATGTGGATGGAGAAACCTCGCTCAATCTGAGGGCCAAACGCATCCGCAGGGAATTGGCAAATTTTCTCCACATGTCCAGATCACCGTTGAACAACAAGTCTCCCTTAATGGCATTCAAATCGCTTCCAGCCAAGATGGAATTTGCAGAAGCCAACTCTTCCAACATGGCGGTATAGATAGCCTGTTGTTCATCATAAGCAGGAGTATAGTTTTCCTCAAGGGCTTGGTTAACTTCTGCGTAAGGAACATCTCCCCACATGTCGGTCAAAATACTGAACATCCACGTTTGCATGATCTTGGAAACAGCCACATAACTGTTCAATTCATTGGCACTGGCCAATTTTTCCAATTCCTTGGCGTCCCTTATGGAATTGTAGTAATTGTTCCAAGCACCCCCTTGGTCCCCCCAATCGAACAAATCAAAAGAGGTGAATACGATTCGGGCACCATACTGTCCCATTAGGTTTCCTTCACTCCAGGATCCCCCAACAGCTTCCCTGATGGATGTTCTCTGAAGGTTGGTCAATAACAGCTCCGGGTTCTGGTTGATATTCAACGCCACATCCGGGTTATCGTTGCTCACGTCAAACTTGTCACAGGACCACAGGGTCATTGCAAGTACGGTCGCTATAAAAAATATTTTCTTCATTTTGTTGATTATTAGCCTTATTAAAATTCTACGTTGATTGAAAATCCTAAGCTACGTGTAGTAGGCACGGTGGCATTTTCTACCCCGGGAACAAAGCTTCCGCCTCCGAATGACAATAATTCCGGATCACCATGGTTATAGTCCTTGGCCCACAACCAAAGGTTGGTGCCGATCAAGGAGAAACTCAAGTTCTTGATATCATCGCTTTTCAAAAAGCTCTTTGGGAAATCGTAGGTCAATCTAGCTTCCCTTAATTTGATAAAGGTGGCATCGTAGATACCTTCTGTTTCGTTGTTTCTACGGTACCTGTTGTTATGATAGGCATTGGCAGGAACAATCACATCGTTCGGTGCATAGGAACCATCCGCCAATTGTTTTACACCATCTCCAATCACACCATCGGTCCAGGTTACCCCATTGTCATCTGTATAGGAAAGACCGGAATCGGCGATTCCTGGGTGTGGACCTCCATATTCTGGGGAACG
>JAGQZL010000272.1 GCA_020434915.1 Allomuricauda sp.
CAATGATCTCACCACCACCTGCTGTGGATTTTTTTTTTTTTTTTATCAAACCACGCATACCGGTCAACTGGCGAATCTGTTCCTTGGAACCCCTCGCCCCAGAATCCAACATCATATATACAGAGTTGAATCCTTGCTTGTCTTCACGGATACGTTTCATGGCCAACTCTGTCAACATGGCGTTGGTAGATGTCCAAACATCGATTACCTGGTTGTAACGCTCATTGTTGGTGATAAGACCCATGTTATAGTTCATCATGATACCATCCACCTGCTCATTGGCCTCGGCGATCATTTCATGTTTCTCTGCTGGGATAATGATATCTCCCAAACTGAAGGACAATCCACCTTTAAAGGCGAATTCATATCCCATGGACTTGATCTTATCCAAGAAATCGGCAGTTGTTGGAACATCGGTCACTGCTAAAATGTCCCCGATGATGTTACGAAGCGCTTTCTTGTTCAATACGGTATTGATGAATCCTGCTTGTTCTGGCACCACAGTGTTGAACAATACACGACCTACCGTTGTCTCAATAATTTTAGTGACCAACTCTCCTTCTTCATTGAAGTCTCTGGTCCTTACCTTGATCCCGGCATTCAATGCCACTTTCTGCTCATTGAAGGCAATTTCCACTTCCTCTGGAGAATAGAAGGTCAACCCTTCACCTGCAACAGGCTCTTCGGGAGTAGACTTTTTCTCTTTGGTCATATAGTACAATCCCAAAACCATATCCTGAGATGGTACGGTAATCGGAGAACCGTTGGCTGGGTTAAGGATGTTCTGGGAAGCCAACATCAACAATTGTGCTTCCAAGATAGCCTCTGGACCCAATGGCAAGTGAACTGCCATTTGATCCCCATCAAAATCCGCGTTAAAGGCGGTACATGCCAATGGGTGCAAACGAATCGCCTTACCTTCAATAAGTTTAGGCTGGAACGCTTGGATACCCAATCGGTGCAATGTGGGGGCCCGGTTCAACAATACTGGGTGTCCTTTAAGGACATTTTCAAGGATATCCCATACTACAGGCTCCTTTTTATCGATGATCTTTTTGGCAGATTTCACCGTTTTTACAATTCCCCTTTCAATCAACTTACGGATGATGAATGGCTTGTAAAGCTCGGCTGCCATGTCTTTTGGAAGACCACATTCGTACAATTTCATTTCCGGTCCAACGACGATGACGGAACGGGCAGAGTAATCCACACGTTTACCCAAAAGGTTCTGACGGAAACGACCTTGCTTCCCTTTCAATGAATCCGAAAGGGATTTCAATGGTCTGTTGGATTCTGTTTTAACCGCAGATGCTTTTCTGGTGTTGTCGAACAAAGAGTCCACAGCTTCCTGAAGCATACGTTTTTCGTTCCTCAAGATCACCTCAGGTGCCTTGATTTCCATCAAACGCTTCAAACGGTTGTTACGGATGATCACCCTACGGTACAGATCGTTCAAATCTGAGGTGGCAAAACGACCACCATCCAAAGGCACCAATGGACGCAATTCCGGTGGAATCACAGGAATCACCTTCATGATCATCCACTCTGGGTTGTTTTCACGGTTGTCTTGTGACTCACGCAAAGCTTCCACCACTTGAAGACGTTTCAAAGCTTCGGTTTTACGTTGCTTGGAAGTCTCGGTGTTTGCTTTGTGACGAAGTTCGTAGGACAATTGCTCCAAATCAATTCGGGCCAATAGATCGATCAAACACTCCGCACCCATTTTAGCGATGAACTTGTTGGGGTCGGAATCTTCCAAATACTGGTTCTCAGTTGGAAGGGACTCCAAAATGTTCAAATATTCCTCTTCGGTCAAGAAATCCATTTTGTGGATCTCTTCCCCTTCTGGACCTTTGGCAGCTCCCGGCTGGATAACCACATACCTTTCGTAGTAAATGATCATATCCAACTTTTTGGAAGGTAATCCCAAAAGGTATCCTATTTTATTTGGCAATGAACGGAAGTACCAGATGTGAGCTACGGGAACCACCAAGTTGATGTGACCAACACGGTCCCTACGTACTTTTTTCTCTGTTACTTCAACACCACAACGGTCACAAACAATTCCACGGTAACGGATACGCTTATATTTTCCACAGGCACACTCATAATCCTTAACAGGACCAAAGATACGCTCGCAGAACAACCCATCACGCTCAGGTTTGTGCGTTCTATAGTTAATGGTTTCAGGCTTCAACACCTCACCACGGGACTCTGCCAAGATAGACTCTGGAGAGGCCAATCCGATGGAAATTTTGTTGAACCTTTTTGGTGCGTTATTGTCTTTTATTCTAGCCATAACAATATGGTGATGATATAATTAATGTAAATAGTGTTCTACTCTTCCAATCTGATATCCAAGCCCAAACCTTTCAGCTCGTGCATCAATACGTTGAAAGATTCCGGCAATCCTGGTTCAGGCATGGTCTCGCCTTTCACGATGGATTCATAGGTCTTGGCTCTTCCGATCACGTCATCCGACTTCACGGTCAAAATTTCACGAAGGGTAGATGAAGCACCATAGGCTTCCAATGCCCAAACCTCCATCTCACCAAAACGCTGACCACCAAACTGGGCCTTACCACCCAATGGTTGTTGTGTGATCAATGAGTATGGTCCGATAGATCTTGCGTGCATCTTATCGTCTACCATGTGACCCAATTTCAACATATAGATTACACCTACGGTAGCAGCTTGGTCAAAACGCTGACCTGTTCCACCATCATAAAGGTGAGTATGTCCAAATCGTGGTACACCCGCCTCATCCGTCAATGCATTGATTTGATCCAAAGTGGCTCCATCAAAAATTGGAGTACCATATTTTTGACCCAATTTCAATCCAGCCCAACCCAATACGGTTTCATAGATCTGACCAATGTTCATCCTTGAAGGTACACCCAGTGGGTTCAATACAATATCCACAGGGGTTCCATCTTCCAAGAACGGCATGTCCTCTTGACGAACGATACGGGCCACAATACCTTTGTTACCGTGGACCTGCCATTTTATCACCTACTTTCAACTTACGTTTTTTGGCGATGTATACTTTGGCCAACTTCATGATTCCTGCAGGCAATTCATCACCTACTGAGATGGTGAATTTATCCCTTCTCAAGTTTCCTTGAAGGTCGTTCAACTTGATTTTATAGTTGTGCAACAAATCAGCTACCAACGCATTGGTATCATCATCGGTTGTCCAGCTACCTCCTACCAAGTGAGCAAAATCATCAACGGCGTTCAACATTTTGATGGTGTATTTCTTTCCTTTTGGAAGTACTTCCTCACCTAAATCGTTGATTACACCTTGAGATGTTTTACCATTGACCAATCCGAACAATTTCTCGATCAAAATGTCTTTCAATTGTTGAAATTTCACTTCGTAATCCATCTCCAATCTTGAAATGGCTTCTTTGTCCTCGGAACGTTTACGCTTGTCCTTGATGGAACGTGAGAACAATTTCTTATCGATGACAACACCTCTCAAAGATGGGGATGCTTTCAAGGAAGCATCTTTTACATCACCTGCCTTGTCACCAAAGATGGCTCGTAGCAGTTTTTCTTCCGGCGTTGGATCGGATTCACCTTTTGGAGTGATCTTACCGATCAAAATATCACCAGGTTTTACCTCGGCACCGATACGGATCATACCATATTCGTCCAAATCCTTGGTGGCTTCTTCGGATACGTTTGGAATATCGTTGGTCAATTCCTCTGCACCCAATTTGGTATCCCTCACTTCTAGAGCGTACTCATCAATGTGGATAGAGGTAAAGATATCCTCACGAACCACCTTTTCA
>JAGQZL010000273.1 GCA_020434915.1 Allomuricauda sp.
TGCCAAAAGGTTTTTCACGGGAATTGGACAACGATTCCAAGAGAACGGATTGGGATACCCACAAAATTAACGTTTCCCTAAAAAAGTATGGCCAGTCGTTGGATTCCACTTTAAAAAACCTAAGTACGATAGATGCCCATAACTTTATACACAAAGAATTTGAGCGTTCTAAAAATAGCCTATTGAAAGAAGACTTAACCGAAATAAGGAAATATTATCATTTAGAAATTATGAGAATTTGCTATGATAGCGACAAATCGTTAAACCTTGGTTCAGCGGGTCGACTATAATCCATAAAAAAGGGGCGGTAACCGCCCCTTTTATATTTTGTGTGTGTTTCTTTATCTTTTTTCCAAAGGCACAAAATCCCTTAGATTCTCACCAATATAGATTTGGCGTGGTCTGCCAATGGGTTCCTTGCGCAAACGCATTTCCCTCCATTGGGCAATCCAACCAGGCAATCGTCCCAAAGCGAACATGACCGTGAACATCTCTGTTGGGATTCCCAAAGCACGGTAGATGATACCTGAATAGAAATCCACGTTCGGATACAATTTTCTATCTACGAAGTATTGGTCTTCCAATGCCTCTTTTTCCAAACCTTTGGCAATTTCCAAAATTGGATCCTCAATTCCCAAGTTGCCCAAAACATCATCAGCTGACTTTTTAATGATCTTGGCACGTGGATCAAAGTTTTTGTACACTCGGTGTCCAAAGCCCATCAAACGGAATGGATCGTCCTTGTCCTTGGCTTTGGCCATATATTTTTTGGTGTCACCTCCATCAGCCTCAATGGCCTCCAACATTTCAAGAACAGCTTGGTTGGCTCCTCCATGAAGTGGCCCCCATAGCGCTGAAATACCTGCAGAAAGGGAAGCGAACAGACCTGCATGGGACGACCCTACGATACGCACGGTGGATGTGGAACAGTTCTGCTCATGATCGGCATGCAAGATCAACAACTTATCCAACGCTTCAATGGCAATAGGGTCTTTTTTATACTCTTGGTTGGGCCTTTTAAACATCATTTTATGGATGTTTTCCACATAACCCAATGTATCATCCCCATAATCCAAAGGAAGTCCTTTTTTCTTACGCATGGTCCAAGCCACCAATACTGGGAACTTTGCCAAAATACGCACTATGGAACTATACATGGCGCTCTCTGAAGATACATCCACAGAGCTTGGATTAAAGGCAATCAAAGCGCTGGTCAATGAAGAAAGAACACCCATTGGGTGTGCCGCTTTTGGAAATCCATCCAAAATTTTCTTCATTTCCTCATCTACATGGGACTCCTCCTTAATGTCATGATGAAATTTGGCCAATTGCTCCTTATTCGGCAGCTCTCCAAAAATCAAAAGATAAGCCACCTCTAAAAAATCAGCCTTTTCCGCTAACTCCTCTATTGAATAACCTCTATACCTTAGAATTCCCTTCTCACCATCAAGAAAGGTAATGGCACTTTCACAAGATCCGGTGTTCTTGTACCCTGGATCTATGGTCACCATTCCCGTTGTGGCCCTCAACGTTTTAATATCTATGGCCAATTCATCTTCCGTACCTTTGATTACTGGGAATTCATACCGACTTCCCTCATATTCGAGTATAGCTTTATCCGACATTTTATATTTTAATAGATTTGTAATATTAGAAGCTGAAAATTACGAAAAACCGCAACCATTAACAATTTCCAGTCACTATTTGTGCTGTTATTAACGCTAAATTGGTATAGGAAATTTACTTAGCCCAATCTGTAGAGTACCTTGTAGTATTCGTCCACAGATTTTTTCCATGTAAACCGCATTCTTTTGGCCGCTGCCTGGATTTTTTTCCAGGTAGGTTTATCGTTGGCGAATACGTCCAATGCTTGATCGAACACCTCCAACATATTCTCTATTTTTCCGTCGTAGGTGTCACCATCAAAACTGAATCCGGTCCTCATATGTTCCACGGTATCCTTTAACCCTCCGGTATGGTGTACCAAACAGGGGTTCCCGTTTCGCATGGCCAACATTTGACTGATTCCACAGGGCTCAAAAAGACTGGGCATGAAATATAGATCGGATTCCAGGTACATGGAATCAATCAATTTTTCAGATTGACCATTGGTAAATATAAAATTCTTATGCTGGTAGCTCATTTTCCGGAATAGCTCTTCATACTCCGGTGCCCCTGTACCCAACAACATGAAAATACCGTCCACCTTTTCCAACTTTTTCAAGATTTCCACAAATGCCTCAGGACTACGCATAATGAAATAAAACTTCTGCTCTGTCAACCGGGCCACACTGGATGCAATAAACTTGGGACGGTCATCCACAAACTCCATGATCTTTTCCCCGGTATGGGCCAAAAAGTCGGCCTTGTATTTTTTATCCTCCTGCTGTAACCACCTAAAAAGTGCCTTTACCGTATTCCTATAGATGTTTCCTTTTTTCTCCTTGTTGATGTTTTTATAATTGCACCCGTTCAAAATACCAAACAGTCTTCCCTCTTCATCGGCCTGTTGTAGGTCCCTTTCCAATCCTTCGCCCCCAATAAATTCCGGAGGAGAACTTGGCAACAATACATCTTCCTTGTAGGATGGGGATACCGTATGCACTGCATCGGCAAAACGAATGCCTACCGCCATCAGGTTAATACAGTCCTGATACCGGTAATCCATCAACCTTTTATAATCTATCGGGACATTTGGGAACCAATTTTTAACCGATGAATAATTGCCATCGAATGGTCTGATCCCTTGAATCGCCAGATTGTGTATGCTATATACAAATCTGATGTCCTTCAAACTCGTATAATCTTGATGGTATTCCCTTAAAAACAACAGCAAACTGGTGTGCCAATCATGTAGATGGACCACATCCAAATCGCCAAACTCCCCTTTTTTGATGGCCTCCGCAACAGCTGTGCAAAAAATGAAGTATTTGATGGCATCCGTGTAAAAGGGTTCCTTTGGATCATTGTGGTAAATGTGGGCAATATCGCCCGGTTCTATTTCTGGATGGTGCAATACATAGTGAAATATATTCGGAAACTCTTTCTTAGGCTTTACTTCATACAATTCCGCGGTGTAGGTCAATCCCCTTAAAGAAAAATTCAGGGTTGCTTTCGGCAACCCACCGTGATGGAGCCTTGAATAAGCTGGTACGATTACGTGCACCTTATCACCACGTTCTGAAATCTGTCTGGGAACATCACGTACCACGTCACCCATGCCTCCTGCTTTACAGTTTTCAAGTGCATCGTTTTCCGCGGAAACAAAAAGAAAATTATTCATAAGGGATATTTTGCCTGTTGGCCTTGTTCAATTCAACAATTTAACCAAAGTTTGGAACTGAAACAAAAAAAAGCCTTTCCCAAATGGAAAAGGCTTTTATTATGCTAATAAATCATTATGATTTACTTCACCTTGAAGGCTTTTTCTTGTGGATAATAGGCTACATCGCCCAATTCTTCCTCAATACGCAACAATTGGTTGTACTTTGCCATACGGTCACTTCTAGAAGCCGAACCGGTCTTGATCTGTCCTGTATTCAATGCCACAGCCAAATCCGCAATGGTATTGTCCTCTGTTTCACCAGATCTGTGTGACATTACGGAAGTATACCCGGCATTTTTGGCCATGTTCACCGCGGCGATGGTTTCTGTCAAGGTTCCTATTTGGTTTACCTTGATCAAAATGGAGTTGGCAATACCATTTTCGATACCTCTTGACAAACGCTCCACATTGGTCACGAACAAATCGTCCCCTACCAACTGA
>JAGQZL010000274.1 GCA_020434915.1 Allomuricauda sp.
GGCCTTTTTCGCTGCCTCTCCTTTGATGGAAAAATCAGGGTTGTCCGAAGAAAAATTATTGAAGGCGATTGAAGACCAATTGCAACACAAATTTGGATCCAAGGGGCAACGTGTGGTTGATGACAACATGCGTGTGGTAAAACGTGGTTTTGATGAAGTGCACGAAATCACCAACAAAGTTTTGGGTGCAGGCCACAAAGCCAATGGCAGTGTAAAAGAGGCTCTCCCCATTCCACGATTGATGAAAGAAATCCCCCAAAGCGAATCCCAGCTCAGTGATATCCACCGTTTCTGGGAGCAAACCGGGAATTTCTATTTGCAAGGCATGGGTAACGATAACCTCACCGATCCATTCATCGGATTGAGTGTGATGCCCGCGGTAACCTCCGTGTTCCGAAACATGACCGGTATCCGGTTTGAACATCCACAATGGATTCCAAACAACTGTACCGCCTGTGGAAACTGCTATACTATTTGTCCCGATACTGCTATTCCTGGTTTGGTGAGCGAAGTGTCCGATGTTTTCGACACCATCGTGAAACGGGTAAAAAATAACCACGGAAAAGTGGAGCATTTGCCAAAAGCCGTTCGCAAAATGGAAGGTCACGTTAGAAAATTGTTCGCTTCCTCAAAAAATGGGGCCACTGTGAATGACTTTATGCAACATGCCATCGACATGACAATGGACGAATTGGGCAACAGCAAGGAATTGACCCAAGAATTTGATTGGTTCAAAGAGGAGTTGGGCGAATTCAATTTCGCACTGACCAGACCCTACTATGACCTGCATGAGAAAAAAGAAGCAAATAGTGGTGGGCTGTTCAGCATCACCATCAATCCAAACACCTGCAAGGGCTGTATGGAGTGTGTGGACGTTTGTAACGATGATGCATTGATCAAAATACCGCAGACCGAAGGGTCCATTGCCAAATTGAACAAAGAATGGGACTTCTGGTTGGACTTGCCCAACACACCACAAAAATTCAATCGAATTGATGACCTTGAAGAAAAAATAGGTCCTTTGGAAACCATCCTACTGAACAAGGATGCCTACTTGAATTTTGCCAGTGGTGATGGCGCCTGTTTGGGTTGTTCCGAAAAATCGGTGGTACATATTTTCACGGCCACTGTGGAATCACTTATGCAACCACGTATTGAAAAACACATGGCCTACTTGGAAGAGTTGACCGATAAACTGGAAAAACACATTCAAGTGAAGTTGATGAATCGTGTGAATTTGACCGATTCCGAAGCCATGGCCAAAATTGTTATCGAAATGCAAAATTCGGATCTGACCATGTCGGAAATCACCCGAAGGCTGGAATCTGAGCATGGCGGCGAACCCATTGATCAGGAATGGTTACGCAACGTGACCCAACTGCTGGCCCAATTGAACAGATTAAAATGGAAATACACGAATGGCACCACCGGTAAGGGACGTTCCAACATGGGTATCCTCAATTCAACAGGATGTTCTTCAGTTTGGGGCAGTACCTGGCCGTTCAACCCCTATCCTTTCCCATGGGCCAACCATTTGTTCCAGGATTCACCTTCCATGGCGATGGGTGTATTTGAAGGGCATATGGCCAAAATGGCCGATGGTTTTAGGGCTATCCGAAAGGCAGAATTGGAACTGGCAGGTAAATACAACCCGTCTGAGCATGATGATTTCTTCACCTATTTCACTTGGAAACAGTTTACGGATGAAGAATGGTTGCTATGTCCTCCCGTGGTAACACTAGGTGGTGATGGTGCCATGTACGATATCGGTTTCCAAAACCTATCCCGTATGATGGCTTCCGGTAAACCCATCAAAGTAATCGTTTTGGATACCCAGGTGTATTCAAACACCGGTGGACAAGCGTGTACTTCCGGATTTATTGGCCAGGTTTCCGATATGGCCCAATACGGTAAGGTTTGGAAAGGAAAAAGCGAGCCTCGTAAAGAGATCGGCCTTATTGCCATGGCACATAGAAACACCTATGTGATGCAAGCCACTCTGGCCAATACCAGCCAAATGATCGAAGGATTCATTGATGGATTGATGACCAAGCGACCTGCTATTTTTAACTTGTACACCACTTGCCAACCCGAACATGGCGTGGCCGATGATAAAGGAGCCAACCAAGCAAAACTGGCAGTCGAATCCAGGGCCTATCCCCTATTCAGGTACAATCCCGACAATGGCATCAAAGCCCGGGAAGCATTTGATCTTTCAGGCAACCCAGCCATGGACCAGATCTGGCCCACATATGATTTGAAATATTTGGAATACGGCCAGGAACGCACCATGCAACTGCCCATGACCTTTGCTGATTTTGCCTTGACGGAAGCCCGGTTCAGAAAACATTTCAGAAAAGTGCCCCGCAGTGCATGGAATGATAACATGATGCCCTTGGTGGACTTTTTGGAATTGAGCGAAGACGAGCGTGAAGGCAAGTTCCCTTATATCTGGGCTGTGGACAGAAGTCAGAAACTAAACCGCGTATTGGTAGCAAAACCTATTGTGGAATCTTGTGAAGAACGTAGGGATTTCTGGTTGATGTTGCGTGACATTGCAGGAGCAGAACCGGAAAAACCACAGGAAGAAAACCTCGAAGAAAAAATAAGAACCGAGGTGGTGAGCAATATTGCCCAAGGGTTGATGCAATTGGCAGGTGGTAATTCCAATGGAAACGGTCTTTTGCAAATGGCTTTAACGCAACCTACCAAGTCTGAAGATGTGGCTGTTGCCGAAAAACCATCGAACGGCGAATACATGGCCCCTTGGTTGGAAACGGATGACTGTAGCTCCTGTGATGAATGTATCAAACTGAATTCCAACATTTTTGCATACAATGAAAACAACAAAGCGTACATCAAAAATCCGAAGGCCGGACCATATGAAGACTTGGTGAAAGCCGCGGAAAAATGTACAGCTGGTGTCATTCACCCTGGGTTACCAGCCGAACGTTCTGCGAAGGATATTGAAAAATGGATAAGTCGAGCTGAAAAGTATAATTAATATACAAACAGCATCATGGCGCTTTTCAATCTTCATAAGAACACTTTTAAACACGGAATCCATCCTCCTGAAAGTAAGGACGAGACAAGTGGACTGCCCATACGGCAATTTTCGTTTGCGCCTGTCATTATCTTGCCGATGGCCCAACATATTGGAGCGCCTTCGGAAATTATGGTACGGGAAGGACAGGAAGTGCAACGGGGCCAATTATTGGCCAAGGCCAATGGGTATGTTTCTGTGCCCATGCACGCCCCTGTTTCCGGAAAGGTGCGAAAAATTGCCAATGTGCCGACCATCTCTGGCAAAATGTCAACAGGAATCTATCTGGAAGCATTTCCCTTTTCAACCCAAGAAGTGCTGGAAGGAAATCCGATAGACCCAGATACGGCCACCCCCGAAGAAATTTTACAGGGCATCCAAGATGCCGGAATCGTTGGGTTGGGAGGTGCCGCATTCCCTACTCATGTTAAATTGAAAATCCCGGAAGGCAAAAAATGTACAGCATTGATTATCAATGGAGTGGAATGTGAACCCTATTTAACAACGGACCACCGAGTAATGCTGGAACAGGAGGCCGATATTTTTATGGGCATCAAATACTTATTGAAAGCCACTGGAGCGCCGAAAGCCATCATTGGTATTGAGGCCAACAAACAAGACGCCGCCGATCATTTAACCAAGCACATTCCAAAGGATTTACCCGTATCTGTGCAAGTACTGCCGGTAAAATATCCCCAAGGCGCTGA
>JAGQZL010000275.1 GCA_020434915.1 Allomuricauda sp.
AATTCCGATCTTCTATTCAATTGATGCTGCTCCTTGGAGCAAGGTACCCCATTGAAACATTCATTTACCAAGCGTGATTCCCCGAAGCCTTCTCCCTGCAACCTATCTGCAGAAATACCTTTTGAAATCATGTATTTGACCGTTGACTCTGCTCTTTTTTGCGATAACCAAAGGTTATATGCATCGTTGCCCCTACTATCTGTATGGGAATTCACTTTTATTTTCAAGCTTGGATATTTCTCCATCGCCACTATCACTTTCTGAATCTCAATCTCGGCATCAGGGCGGATGTTGTATTTGTTCAAGTCAAAATAAATTGTACTCAATTGGAGTAGTTTGGCCAAATCATCGCCAAAGCCACCAGTAACCACATCGCGTTCCAAATAGAAATCGATTATTCGTGGTTTTCCATAGGACTTGTTCAAGTATTCCTCAGCGGGCACATAGCCATCTCGGGATGCCCTTACAAAATTACCCTTGGAACAATCCAGTTGCAAGAAATAGTTTCCATCCGAGTCTGTAATGGTGGATGAAATCTCCCTGTTTTCCTCATCTATGACCTTTACGGTAGCCCCTGCCAAGACCTCGTTGGAAATTCGGTCCCGTACGGTCCCTGTCACGTCTTGGATGCAATCCAATTGCAATGGTTCGTTTTCCACAAATTGATAGATATCATCATCCCCCATTCCGCCTTCTCTATTGGAAGAGAAGTAACCCGTATGTTTGTCTGAGTCGTAAATAAATGCAAAATCATCACTTGGCCCGTTGATGGGTCTGCCGACATTCACCACTGGTTGATCATAGTCATCAAAAGCAATCTTGGTGGCAAACACATCCAAGCCACCCAATCCTTGATGGCCATCCGATGAGAAATACAATACACCATCCTTGGTAATGAACGGGAAGGTTTCCCTAGCTTTGGTATTGATGTTTTTTCCAAGATTTACAATAGGCCCATACGTTCCATCTCCAATGATCTCCGTCATAAACAAATCGGATTCGCCTAAACTACCTGGCATATCAGATACGAAATAGAGACGTTTTCCATCTGGACTCAGCATTGGGTGGGCCACGGAATAGGAATCGCTATTAAAAGGCAATTCAACAATATTCGTCCATACGCCATTCACATTTTCCGCACTATAAATCTTTAGGCGGATGATGCCTTCTGCATCTTTATATTTTTTTCCGTCCAAGAAATTATTCCGGGTAAAATACATCATGTTACCATCCTTCGACACCACAGAAGTGGATTCATGCAATCGTGTATTTACCTCCCCTTCCAACTTTACCACCTTATCATCGGAAATGCTATCTGCATTCACCTTGTACAAATCCAAGAAATCCCTAGAATTCCATGTATGACGGTATCTTGCCAAATTCCCGGTATCCCTATCGGAAGAAAATAGGAGCCCTTCTTCATAATAGGAAGCGGCAAAATCGGAATACTTGCTATTGTATGGGAATGATTGTACGGTATACCTTCCTGAATTTTTTTCGATTTTGGTCAAATATTCCTCATCAAAATCCCCGGTGTAGGCTGTCATGGCCTTGAATTCTTCCATCAACTGGGCGGCTGCATCATAATTGCCTTCGGATTTTAAACTTTGGGCATATCGAAAAATATATTCCACCTCCATTTCATCCGGATAGGCCTCCTCCAACTTTTTATATATTTCCGCTGCCTCTTTGTACTTGGCATTGAAATAGTAGGAATTCCCCAATTTCTTCAACAGTTCCGGAGAGGTATAGCCTTTGTCCAGTACTTTTTTGTAAATGTCTATGGCCGGACTGAAGGAATATTCCCGATAACGTTCATCCGCCTTTTCCATAGTCCTGAGCACCTGTTTTTCGGGAATGGTATCCTGAGCACGAATGCCTGCCACATATCCTACCAATAAGACCAATAAAATGAGTATTCTTTTCAGCATGCTATACTATTATTAAAAGAATCTTGGTGACACGGTTCTCTGAAACCTTTTCAACAATTCCCATCTTAGGAATACTTCAAACGAGCCGTCATTGAATTTTCTAGTCCCGAGTTCCGTTGTTTCTTTATCGTAGGCCAGACCAATCATCAATTGTTCCGTTAATTGGAATCCTACCAATCCACTCAAAGCTGCATCCCAACGGTAGGCAGCGCCAAAGCTAAACTTGTCCGCAAACAAAAAACTGGTGGAAAGATCTACCTGCAAAGGTGCCCCACCCACTGCCTTGGTAAGCAATGCGGGTTTAAACTGTAGGTCGGGGCTTAAATCAAAGACATATCCGGTTATCAAGTAAAAGTTGATACGCTGGGCAGACAAAAAGTTTATGGAACCTTCCGAATTATCATTGTCAAAATACTCTGTCTCCAATATATTGGGAGCCGATAATCCTGCATAAAATTTATCGGTGTGATAGTATACCCCCAACCCAAAGTTGGGTGTAAACTTGTTGTCTATATTATCTTGCTGGACCACCTCTTGGTCAAAATTGCGGAGTCCATTGAAGTCTAGGCTCAGCATATTACCGCCGGCCTTAAGGCCGAAAGACAATTTTGCATCCATGGAAACATCAATGGTATAGGATATAACCGCATCCAAATAGGTTTCTTGGACCACCCCATCGCCAATATTATCGTTGACAATGGAGATTCCGTATCCCAATCTACTATTTCGAATTGGGGAATGCAGGTTTAAGGTAAACGTCTCCGGTGCACCGTCCAATCCGACCCATTGTGCCCTATACAAACCAGCAAAGCTCAACTGCCCTCTGGAACCTGCATAGGCTGGATTTACACTCATGGTGTTGTACATATATTGGGTATACTGGGCATCTTGCTGGGCAAATAGGCCCTGAACAGCCATTCCAATGAACAAAAACGGAATTAAAAAGTGTTTTCTTACCATTCTATCAAATTGTTACCTACTTAAATATATGTATTCGGAGTCTGTAAAACTTCCTTCATTCGTCTCGTAATCAAAAATATAAAAATAAACCCCGGCCGGAAGGTAATCATTGACACTCAACGTTGACCTGCCTCTAGATCGGCCATCAAAAACGTTTCTCACGTTGTCATAGTCCTTGCCTTCATAGACCACTACTCCCCAACGATTGAATATTCTTAGGGTACTGGTCTTAATCCTATCCACTCCTCTAATGAACAAGAAATCGTTCTTCAAATCGCCGTTGGGTGTCAACATTTGGTTGACTTCAATTTTTGAGGTATCATCACCTGTAACCACTACAATCACAATGGCCGAATCGCAATTCTCAGGATTTGCGACCTCACAAATGGTGTATTCAATGGTATAGGTTCCTGAATCGGTTCCCGTTGCAACTGTAATGCTACCATCATCGTTTATTGTCAACACGCCCGTTGGTGTGGAGGTCAAAACTACATCTTCCGAGTTAATTGGTTCTCCGTTAAGGGTATCATTATCCAGAACATTGGCATCAGGGATATCTCCGCCCGAGCCATCTGATGCGTAGGTATCATCAACCGCATCTATGATATTGCCCATACCCGGACCTACATCAACAGTTACCGTTGCCGTATCACAATTGTCCACATCGGCAATCTCGCAAATCGTATATTCTATGGTGTAGGTGCCTTCCGGTGTATTCGGGACCACGGTAACACTGCCGTCCTCATTCACCATCAATTCATCTGTAGGTGTGGAGGTCAATATCACATCTGAAAGGGTCACTTCCGCACCGTTCAAGGTATCGTTGGACAAAACATTGC
>JAGQZL010000276.1 GCA_020434915.1 Allomuricauda sp.
TTTTGTCCTGTCCCCCAAGACCAATCTTCAATCCATTTACCTGATTCCGAAGGATGCCGTTTTCATTATTGAATCTGAACATCCAGTGGAAAGCTGGCAGAAAATAAGCGAAAGCAAAGCTTGGCACCATCTTCAGGGGAACGACTATTTTTTTTTTTTTTTGGAGAATATCCAAAAAGTGGATACCGTATTCAACAACAACCATACACTGTTCGAGTTTTTTGACGGGCGCTCCCTGTTCATTTCCATCCACATGATCTCACCAAAAGACTATGGGATTTTCTATGTGCTGGACTTAAAAAGATTGGCCAAACTTCAACTCCTCAAAACGTATTTGAACACCTTGCTCAATGATGATTATGTGTTGAGCAAGCGCAATTATCACAACCATGAAATTCTGGAGGTCCATGACCGGGACAGTAAGGAAACCATGTATTTGGCGTTTATCAAGAACCAATTGGTGGCATCCTATACCCATACCCTGGTAGAGGCTTCCATTGATCAATACCAGGAACCGGTGTTGGGCCGTCACCTGAATTTCATCGAAATCAACCAAAAAGTAGGGCACGAAGATCTTTTCCGTTTGTACCTGCAATACAATTATTTTGATGATTATGTGAAGCGCTACACCGACCGGCCATCCGATTGGGTACGTAGGGTGAGTGAGAATTTTCTCTTTTCCGGCTTTTATTTTGACTTGGACAATAACGGCACATTGACCGCCAATGGTTTTACCAATATCAGCTCCGTAAATGAATATTACCTGGAGGCCCTTCAAAAATCAGGAACATCGGAACGGACCATTCCCACCATAGCTCCAAAACGGACGGCCTTGTACATCAGTTATGGGTTCGACAGTTTTGCGGAATTCTACAAGAATTTTGAAATGGTCCAGCAGAACGACCCCAAACAGTTTGAAAGTTATCAGGATGGCATCTCAAAAATCGAAAAGTTTCTGAAGATCAATGTCAAGGAGAATTTTGTGAGTTGGATCGGGGATGAGATTGCCGTATTGCAGATACAATCCCACATTGCACAAGGAAAGAATGATATGGCCTTGGTGCTCAAAGTCAATGATGCCGAAGATGCCAAGACCAACCTCGATTTTGTGGTGGAGCAAATCCGCAAAAAGACACCCGTAAAGTTCAAGGCAGTTGATTATAGAGGGTATGAAATCAACTTTTTGTCCATCAAAGGATTCTTTAAAATCCTGCTAGGAGGAAGGTTCAATGAGTTTGACAAGCCTTATTTCACGCAGATAGAGGATTATGTAATCTTTAGTGACAACCCCAATACCTTGAAGGGTATGATCGATAATGTGGTCGATGGTGAAACCTTGGCCACTTCGGAGGATTTTAAACAGTTTGAAGCAAAGTTTGAAACGGAATCCACCGTATTTGTCTATAGCAATGTTCCGGTTCTGTATGACAATATGTATGCGCTTGCCGATGCACCCACCAAGCAAAAAATGAAGAAGAACAAGGATTTCATCATTTGTTTTCCCCAAGCCGGATTTCAGTTGACACCCGAGGATGATTTGTTCGAAAGTCGCTTGGTCCTCAATTATCAAGATGTAGGGGAGGTAAAAAAGAAAATACAGTTTGAGAGCAAGTCGGAAGCTACAAATGCCACTATCCTGCCTGCCAATACGGAAGCCATCACCGATGCCGTTTTCGATTTAAAACCTATTTACCCGAACGACCTCAATGCTAAATCCTTCAGTAAATTATATGCCAATGGGGCCGTCAAGTTTGAAGTTGACTTGAAAGATGGCCTTAAACATGGGCGGTATGTGGAGTACTATCCAAATGGTGAAGAAAAGATTACGGGACGCTTCCGTAACGATAAGCAGGTAGGTACATGGCGCTATTATGACCAAGAAGGGGAGTCGTTGCTTAAAAAGCGATTTTAGCCTTTAGATTATTTTAAAATTTTTGGTCATTTCGAAATGAGATGCAAAGCATCGATTGAGAAATCTCAACCAACCAAAATGGGCATCTCGACTGCACTCAATGAGACCATCTCGATTCTCCAGTGGAGTTGGTGGAATTCGTATCAAAATGCAGAAAATGTCATTCCACACCTGATGCGGAATCCAGTTGTCAGAAATCCATCAACAATTAGTACCTTCCAATTTCAAACTAAGTAACCTCCCGATGAAACATTCCCATTTTTCCTTTGCTTTGATTGCTACATTGATCATAAGTTCTTTGGTCCATGGTCAAGAAATCTATTTTCCAGCGCGATATGAAACCTGGAAAACGGCCGATGCCAGTCAATTTAAAATAGATCAAGCCCAATTGGACAATGCCGTGGCATTTGCCAATAACAACGAATATTCCGGTTCACGAGATCTTCGCATTGCCATTTTGGAGGGATTCAAACAAGAACCTTTTCATCAAATATTAGGTCCCACCAAAAAACGGGGTGGCCCTGCCGGAATAATCTTAAAAAACGGTCGTGTGTTGGCCTCTTGGGGAGATACCCAAAGGGTGGATATGACCTTCAGTGTTACTAAAAGTTTTCTATCCACTGTGGCAGGATTGGCCGAAGACCATGGATTGATAAAGGGGACCCAAGATAAGGTGGCGGATTATATTTGGGACGGTACGTTCGGTGGGGAACATAATGGCAAGATCACTTGGGAGCATTTGTTGCAACAGAACTCGGATTGGTCCGGGGAGTTATGGGGCGGCAAGGATTGGGCCGATCGCCCACCAAGGGAAGGAGGCCTGGACGATTGGAAGTTTAGAAAATTGAACGAACCCGGTACCGTGATGGAGTACAACGATGTACGGGTAAATGTGTTGGCCTATTCGTTGACCCATGTGTGGCGCAAACCGGTGCCCATGGTACTCAAGGAAGAAATCATGGACAAGATTGGGGCCACAACCTCTTGGCGTTGGTTTGGATATGAAAACGCTTGGACCGTGGTGGATGGACTAAAAATGAAATCCGTTACCGGGGGAGGGCACTCAGGGGCCGGACTATTTATTTCTACTGAGGATATGGCCCGTTTTGGGCTCTTGTTCCTGAACAATGGGAAATGGCAGGACCAACAACTGATCAGTGAAAATTGGATTAAGAAGGCCACTACGCCATCCTTGCCCAATGTGAATTATGGCTACATGTGGTGGCTTAACCAGAAAGGTGCCCGTCATTGGGAAGGCGTGCCCGAAAATGTGTTCTACGCGGCCGGTTTTGGGGGCAATTTTATTGTGGTGGACCAAAAAAGTGGTTTGGTGATCGTGACCCGTTGGTTGGAACCTTCAAAGATTGGGGAGTTTGTAAAGCAGGTGTATGAGGCCTTCTGATTGTCATTCCGTGCTTGACACGGAATCTCATTCTCCTACCGTATTTTGATGCTGATACAAGTTCAAAAGGCGATTAAGTGTATAAGGGTTCTCGTCGCTTCACTCTGTCGAAATGACCTTTGAGGAGTCGTCATTTCAAACGTATGTGAGAAATCTAAATTACTTTGATGCAATTTGAGAGGGAACAACTTTCAACGGCTCCAAAACCTGCAGTGCCTTTTCCACGCTGGTGATTCGTTCAAAAGTCAACAGCAGACGTAATCCGTTTCGGGTCTGTTTCTCTTTGAGTTTGGCCTGTTGTGAATGGCTCTGAACATATTGCAATACTTGGGTAAAGACAGGGCTTTGGTAAAAGTTGGATTGCTGGTCGGCAATAAAGTAGCCGAT
>JAGQZL010000277.1 GCA_020434915.1 Allomuricauda sp.
ACTGCAAGGAAAGGGGTACTATTTTGGCATCCGGTACGCTGCATTTCTCCGGAATTTCAAAAACGATACTATCCTCAAAACGCATTTTAAGAAGCCGAACGTAGGTGCGGGCAAAATTGAGTTCCTCATCCACGGTTACCAAATCCTTGTTCTTTTGCTCCAATACATACCGATATACTTTGGAGAGGGAGGTGGTAAACTTCTGGGCCTGGTCTGGATCTTCCTCAATCAAACTGGTAAGTACGTTTAGGCTATTGAACAAGAAATGGGGGTCCAATTGGTTCTTCAGGGCATCAAAACGGGCTGAAGCAGACCCCGCAATGATTTTCTGTTCCTTTACCTGCTTTTCCTTGTTGTATTTGTAATAGTAAGCTGCATAGAACAATAGTGCCACCAACATCGATATCAAAAAAGAGCTCAAATAATACTGGGGACGTTCTCCCATCAGAAATTTATCTATGGGTGTTTTATAAATGAGTACCCTCAAAATCAGTCGTGACAAAAAGATACCGACAATGGAGGCTACAATATTGCCCATGATACCATAGGCTATATATTTTCGGGTAAACAGCGCCTTGTCATACTTGCGCATCAAGAGGATAAAAGATGCTGCATTGCAGAGATAAATGGTCATGGAGAATATCATACTCTGCCAAAACTCCTTCCAAAGTTCCTGCGTCGTCAATTCCCAACCATTCAGGAAAATGATAATGAGGACCACCATAAAAATGGCAATCCCCACTATAATCGATTTAAAAATTTCCTTTACTAAAATCTTCATCAGGTGCTATTTACAACTTGCCAATACCTGTTCCGCCCTTTCCTTTCCCCACGTTGGGTAAAAAGGTATATCGGATTTAAAGGTAGCAAAAAGTTCCAAGGCTCTTTCCACATCTTTGCAATAGGGTGATGTATCCTTGCCAAAGTAACGGGCACTACCCATATCCCATTCGGCTTTTGACAAGATTACCCTCGGGTTTTCCGGGGCCAACTCCAAAGCCTTGCTGTACAACTGCACATTCTTGGACGACAAGGTCATTCCGTAGGTTGCCCCATCAAAAGAGATCCAAGCCGTATTGATCAAGGCTTCCTGGATCAAAAGTTCTGGATTGTCGGGCGAGATTGCCTTGGCCACTTCTAAGAATTCCTTGGCCTTTTCCAATTGGCGGGACAGTTTCACCTCATCCTTTTCCCCAAAAGAAGCCACCGTGTTCACTTGCGAAACATAATAATACGGAAGCCAGTTGTCGGGCTCTGCTGTGGCTATGCGTTCAAAAAGGTTGGAGGCTTCCACAATCTTCTGTTCTTGCCACAGGCCAAAGGCCTTTTCCATTCCACTGGTGTACCTGTCCTGGGCATTGGTTACAGTACCCCCTAGAAGCAACATTGCGATTATCAGCTTTTTCATGACTGTTGTTTTAATTGATTTTGATGGTCCAAAATTGAGTAAGTATCAGCTGCATCAAAACAAAGAATAACCGAACTGTCAATTTGGAGGGATGAATTGTATACAAAGTGAATCAACCTCCCATCTACTTAAATGGAATATTGATTTTTTAAGGGATTTCCTGTTAAATGTAGTTCGAAGCTTGTAGTTCATCGAAAATTGGGCCACTTAACAGCCATCATCTTGATTTTAGCCGTAACTACCACACACGATTTAGTAAATAAAACCCCTTATTTATGAGAACTAAAGTTTTTTTGTATGCAATGAGCATTCTTTCATTGGTATTTGTTGCATGCTCCAACGATGCGAACAATGGAGCCAATGCCGATACCATGGGAAGGCTCACATTGCAACTAACGGATGCTCCATTTCCATTTGATATGGTTGCAGAAGCCAACGTTACCGTTTTCAAAATCGATGCCCGATTGGCAAGTAGTGAGGATGAAGATGTGGAAGGTGACTCCGAAGAAGATGGCTATCCATTTGTGACCCTCATGGAAGAGGAAATTCCAGTCAACCTATTGGATTTGACGAACGGAGTGACCGAAGAATTGGCCGATCTGGAGGTCCCAGCAGGCACTTATGATCTTATCAGGGTCTATGTAAAAGGCGTCAACGTGGTACTAACCGATGACCGCACCTTTGATTTGAAAGTGCCCAGCGGGGAGCAGACGGGAATTAAGATATTTATTGACCCTGCACTGACAGTCGCGGGCGGATTGAGCAGCGATCTCTTGCTGGATTTTGACGTAAGCCGTTCTTTTGTTGCCAAAGGAAACACCAAAAGTGTGGACGGCATCAATGGATTCAACTTTAAGCCAGTGATCAAGGTAAGCAATCTATCAACTGCCGGAACTTTAAGTGGCACAGTGACCACTATGGACGGCGAAACTTTGGTTGCTTTGGAAAACGCACAGATTTCGGTAATGGATTTGGACGAAGAACCTATAACCTCGGGAGCCAGCGATGTGGATGGCGCCTATGCCATTATGGGTCTGGAAGCCGGAACCTATAAGGTATTTTCCTCCATGAACGGTTTTGTGAACAGCGACACGGTTGAAGTTGAAATTGTTGCTGCCAACAAGACCATTCAGGATTTTGTATTGGAGGCAGAAGTCGTGGAAGCCGGGAACTGATCATCACAAAAATTATAGGACAAAGCGGGAATGAAATCCCGCTTTTTTTATGGCCTTGTCCAATCAACTCCCTTAATTTTTTACTTTAGCGACTTATAGTCAAACACCATGTACATTCCACCCCATTACGAAAATAAGGATACCAAGGAAATCCGGAAATTTCTAGTCCAGAACAGCTTTGGCATCTTGATCAATGTTGTGGATAATAAACCTTGGGGCACCCATATTCCCTTGGAATTGGAAAATGATGTCAATGGAAATGAAATTCTTGTTGGCCATATTGCCAAGGCCAATCCTCAGTGGACGTATTTTAAGGACAATGCCGAAGTATTGTGCATATTCAACGGACCCCATGCCTATGTTTCCTCATCCTGGTACAAGGAAGAGGAAGTACCCACGTGGAACTATATCGCCGTACATGTCTACGGGTTCCTCAAAATATTGAGCGAAGAAGAAACTATGGCCTCCATGCATCGTTTGGTGAATAAATACGAAGCTACCTCCAAACACCCCATCTCATTGGACAACATGTCCAAAACAACTTTGAGACAAGTAAAAGGCGTGGTAGGTTTTCAAATACAGATTACGGATATACAGGCCACCTACAAACTATCCCAAACACGGACGGAGGACCATGCCAAAATCATTTCAGAGCTACATGAACGGGATGATGCCGGCAGCAAGGCCATTGCTTCCGAAATGCGTGAAAAGAATTCCTAGACCTATTCTATATCCTGAAAAATGGCATCTGCCCAGTTGGAGTACCTAGGGTTTTCCACATGCATGATCCACGTTTCTTCCTTGTACTTTCCTTTCATCTTGGAACGATAAGCGGCATAAGCTTCCTCATTCTGGTCGTATTTGGCCAAATAAACATAGTTTAGACCATTGTCTGGATTCTTGAAGTATTGGGCCTCCAAACCTTGTTGCTTCAATTTTTTCATGAAGTTTTTCAGGTTGGCCTCATTTTTAAAAACATTGGCCACAATGTAATGGCCTTGCCCTACCCCATCCAAATTGATGAACTTTTCAATGGGTTTGAATTCACCTCCATGAAAGGACCCCGTGGCCTTTTTCACCGGCTCTTTTTTTACGGGCTTGACATTACTGGCCA
>JAGQZL010000278.1 GCA_020434915.1 Allomuricauda sp.
ACCAACAATTTACCTGAACTATCTTTAAAATTGATGCTGGTTACATTGCCTACATTATATCCGTTGATGGAAACCTGGGTTCCAGGCTGCAACCCTCCAACATTGTCATATACAGCATAAAAGGTCTTGCTATTGTCAAAAAGTGGGGAGGATTTTAAATAGCTCAGCCCAAAGATGAAGGCCACAATGCCTGCTACTATGATGATCCCGGTTTTAGCTTCCCTGGTAAGTTTCAATAGATTCGGTTTATGGTTTAAACAAAATTAGGAATATTTTTTACAAGAAGGTCAACCCAATGCAATCCTACTTTATGGCCTGGGACAAAGGCACTCTGTTTCCGTTCTTGTACGCCACTATGTAGGAAGTGGTATACCCTTTGGCATCGGCTTTGGCCTTGAGTTGTTTGGCCTCCTCCATGGTACTTGCGTTGCCATACATATAACGAAATAGGTTCTTATAGGGTTCTTTTGAAATTTCATCCAACCCATTGAAGTTTTCTCCCTTTAACGGTATGTTTTTGCCACTGGCCATCAATTGTACCTTGAAAACCACACCAGATGGATTGGATGGCATGGTGGCAACTGGCTTGGTTTCCTCTTTGGGAAGAGCGGTTTTTACAGGTTCTTCTTTTTGGGGTGTTTCCTCAGGTTTAGTAACCTCTGGAACGCTCACCACCACTTCGGCATCCTCAATCTTGGAAGTCCCTGCTGTAGTTTCAAAGCCAAGTCCTATTTCATTTTTATAGGCCAAAATAGCATCGGCTATGGCTTTGCCCATTTCACCCTGTCCTTTTTTGGAATTTAGATAGCTTCCTTCATTCTTGTTGGTCAAAAAGCCACTCTCCACCAAAACACTGGGCATAAATGTCTGGTGCAACACAATAAATCCTGCTTGCTTGACCTTTCGGTCTTTCCTGTTTAATTTTTTGGTGAAATTATCCTGTAATTTTTTTCCCAACAGAATGCTTTGCTCCAGAAACTCCTCTTGCATGATGGTCAATCCAATAATGGACTCCGGAGAATTGATGTCATATTCGGCATATCGCTGTTCGTAGCCATCTTCCAGATAGATTACCGAGTTTTCCTTTTTGGCGACCTCAAAATTCTGTCTGTTTGCATGCAATCCCAAAACAAAGGTTCCTGCTCCGTAGGCATCAGAATTATGGGAATCGCAATGAACGGATACAAAAATGTCCGCATTGGCCTGATTGGCTATCTGCCCTCTTTCGAACAAATCCACAAAGGTATCGTCATCCCTTGTGTATACTACTTTAATGTCTGGATGTTTCTTCAGTTCTTCCCCCACCTTGAGGACGATTGCCAAGGCAATTTCCTTTTCCAAATAGCCATTGCCGATGTTTCCAGGGTCATGTCCACCATGCCCGGCATCAAGCACCACCACAAACTTATCCTTCGGAGGCACTTGATCATCAGGCCCAATAAAAGATGTCAATGTTAAAAAAATGAGGCTGAGAACTGAAATTGCTATCCGACTATGATTCATAAGAACTGCGTAATTATAGTGTTCCGTAATGGTTAAAAATATCGTAATCCGCCATAAGTAGAACAAAAAATATATGTAAGTTTGAGGCCAAAAACTGGGCCAAACTAGCACAAAAATAGGATTTATCACGTTGCAACCAAATAAACATCTTTTAGTTTTCCTATTTGTTCTTCTTTGTGGCAATGCTATCTTAAGCGCTCAGGAAGACAAGGTTACACCTTTGCCCATAAAGGTTGCCAACGATAGCATCACCGCACCCCTGTTACCTGCCAACATCTTGAATGACTCCACCAAAGTGGATTCCGTGTCTGCCGACACCGTTCCAAAGAAACAACCCCTTTTGTTGGATAAAATTAAATATAAGGCCACAGATTATGTAAAACTTAGCCAAAAGGACAACAAAATATATCTCTACAATAATGCGGAAATCTATTACCAAGACACAGAGTTAAAGGCCGGGGTCATTGTGATGGATTATGTAAAGAACGAGGTATACGCAGGTAGAATGAAGGATTCACTCGGCAATTACTCCCAACTTCCCTTTTTTAAACAAGGAGACAATGAGGTGCGCCCGGATTCCATTCGATTTAACTTTGATACACAAAAAGCACTTATCTGGAACTCCAGAACCGAACAGCAAGCAGGTCTTGGACAATTGGGGAGCGATGCCATGAAGGTCTACGCCCAGGTGACCAAAAAGGAGAACGACTCCGTTTATTTTTTGAATGAGGGAAAACTCACCACCTCCAAGGATACAGTGGACCCAGACTATTACATAAGGGTACGGAAGGCCAAGTTTGTACCAAAGAAAAAAATTATTGCTGGCTACAGTAACATGTATATTGTGGATGTACCTACGCCCATTGCCTTGCCCTTTGCCTATTTTCCATTGACAACAGGAAGGGTGGCAGGTATACTTTTTCCCACTTTTGGTAATGACCCGAATAGAGGGTATTTTATTCAGAATGGGGGGTATTACTTACCCATTAGCGATTATGTGGATTTGAGTTTGACAGGGGATTTTTATACCAATGGCAGTTATGGGTTCAGGGGGCAATCCATTTATTCAAAGCGTTATAAATTTCGGGGCAACATAAACATCAGCTACGAAAATCTTATCCAGAGCCAAAAAGGTTTTGATGATTACAACCGGACAAGCAACTATAACATCCGGATATCTCATACCCAGGACACTAAAGCGAGTCCCAATTCCCGTTTTTCGGCTTCTGTAAACTTGGGTAGTAGCCAGTATTACACCAACTCTTTGAACCAAGTAAACCGAAACAATTCGCAAACCAATACCTTTGCGTCGTCTATTAGCTATTCAAAGACGTTTCCTGCCTATCCATCGGTAAATACCAGCTTGACCCTGAGCCATACCCAAAACTCACGGACACAGACCATCAATATGTCCTTGCCTACATTTCAGGCAAGTATGGAGCGTATTTTTCCCTTTGCGAAACGGGACGGCATCAAAAAAGGCGTCATTCAGAACATCAACTTTCAATATGATGCCAATGCACAGAACAGCATCACCACCACGGAAGAAGATTTTTTCACCAGCAAAATGTTTGATGATGCCCGGATAGGAGCCCGACATAGGATTCCAATTTCAACGAATTTCAAAGTGGCCAAATACTTCAGTGTGAGCTTAAGTGGAAGCTATGAGGATATCTGGACCTTTGAGACCATTAGAAAGTCCTACGATGCCGAACAGGAAACCGTCGTTACGGATACCATCCCAGGTTTTGACCGATTCAACAGGTACAATATGGGAGCTAGTATCGGTACCACCATCTATGGTACCTGGAATTTTGGGGAGGGTAAAAAAATCCAAGCCTTAAGGCACGTCATGAGACCTTCGGTAAGCTACAGTTACACGCCCGCTTTTGAACAGTTTTATGAGACCTACACGGATGGCGATGGTGATGATGTGCAGTATACCCCTTATGAAACCAGTCTTTATGGCAGACCTTCCTTAAATCGTGGGAGTTCCATCAACTTTAGCTTGCAGAACACGTTGGAGGCCAAGGTCCGTGATAGGGATTCTACGGCCACAGAACCTAAAAAAGTGAGCATCCTCAGCAACCTTACCCTTTCCACCAGTTATAATTTTGAAGCTGACTCCTTAAAGTTGAGTCCCATTAGTTTGAGTGGGGCCACGGAAATCATCAAAAACGTACCCATC
>JAGQZL010000279.1 GCA_020434915.1 Allomuricauda sp.
TAAGTCCCTGATAATGTTTGTTAGTGGCCATCCGGGCAAAATCTGGTGATTTTTTTTTTTTTTTCCCATAAAATATGGTAATCTCTTGCATTAAGGCGCTTGTCAAGGCCTCTTTTACGCTTCTGTGCACCAAAATATAGTCCGGAGCAATACAGGTTTGGCCTCCGTTCAGGAATTTCCCCCAAACAATACGCTTGGCAGCCAGTTTTATGGAAGCGGTTTCGTCCACGATACAAGGATTCTTGCCACTCAACTCCAAAGTGACCGGCGTTAAATGCTCTGCAGCACTTTTATATACGATTTTGCCTACGGCCGTACTCCCTGTAAAAAAAATGTACTCCCATTTTTCGGCCAATAGTTGGGTGGAGACCTCCACTCCCCCTTCCACCACGGCCACATATTCGGGTGGAAATACGTTCTGGATGATTTCTGATATGATCTTGGAGGTATGGGGACTCAGCTCCGATGGTTTAATAACCGCTGTGTTGCCGGCGGCCAAGGCCCCTACCAATGGGGAGATGGCCAACATAAACGGATAGTTCCAGGGAGAAATGATCAATACCTTGCCAAACGGTTCCGACTGTATCCACTCCTTGGATGGAAAATTGACCAATGGTGCAGCAACCCGGGTGGGTTCACTCCAAGATTTTACATTTTTGATGGCATATTTCAATTCTGCCAGTACCAATTGCGTTTCCGTGCCCAAGCTTTCAAACTTGGGTTTCTGGAAATCGGCATAAATGGCATCGCAAATGGCATCTTCCCTTTCCATGATTTCTTGATACAATAACTTCAGATGTTTCTTTCTAAAATTCACATCCTTAGTTTGTTGTGTTTCAAAAAACACATTTTGTGAATGTACCAATTCTTGGACCATGTACTACTAATTTGGACTTAAATATAACCAAACTGTGCTTAGGATATTCCATGAAAAAAGAAAGCACCGATATTATTCGGTGCTTTCCTTCTCTTTAAAAATCTGACTTGTTTAAAGCGTAATTTCTTCTGTTGCGCCGTTCGGATAGATCAAAGTGGCCTTGTCATCACAATCACCATTCCCGAAGTCTACGGTAATCTCCAATCCATTCTTGGAAACTACCATACTCCCGCTGGTCAAATATTCACAAGCGGCATTGCCTTCAAGGTCCTCCAGGATTTGTACGGCATAGGTATTCCCCTCTGCCTCAATGGTCCAATTGCCCGATATTGTGTACAAGGTGCTCTGCAGATCATCACCAAAAATAATGCTGAACGTTTTGGTACCCGATTCGCTCACCATGCTCCCATCTTCCATTTCCACGGACATATCACTGGTCACAGTAAATGAAATACCATTCTCCTGTGTTGTGGTGCTGGCTTCAAAGGTCCGGGTGCCATTCAATTTGATGGTGCCTACATAAAAATCTACATACGTGGCTGTAAAAGAGGAAGTCTCCTCTCCCACTGTATAGGTAACGGTCACGGTCCCGTTCACATTTTCGGTGCCATTCAGCACACAATTATTAAAGGTGGCCACAAAACCGGTCTCTGTATATTCCGCCGAATAACAATCTCCCAATCTAAAGGTACTGGCCCTTTTTCCGGTTGAGCTGGCAAAAAGTTCGGCCAAGGCAGTGTCGGCAGACCCAGCTACTTCATCTGTGGTCAAAATAGTCCTTAATTCGGCTTGGGTAAGTCCTTCGCCATCGGACATGGCATCTTCACTACAGGATTGAAATCCCAATAGTGCCATACATAATAGGGTTATGCTACCAATGCTTCGTGCTAATCTATTCATTGCAGTTAAGTTATGTGTTTGTGGAGGTACAACGATTTTCGATACGATTTAGTGCCCATTTCTATCAATAATCGATAAAATACCATGGTTTTGAAAGCTGTAATAAATCGATTTGTGTAACTTCATTGCATCTTAAAACTAGATTTATGAAAAAGGCCCTCAAGATTTCAGTGTTTCTCTTCCTAGGTTTGGTGATTTCCTGCAGTGATGATGACGGGAGTACCACTACAGATGTTAATTTGGCGGGCACTTGGGATTTGACGGAGGTAAACGTAAGCAGTGCCGTGGATGTGGATGGTGATGGCTCCTCCTCTACCAATCTCTTTGATGAAGCCGATTGCATTAGTGGCACCTTGACCATTCGTGAGGATATGACCTGGTCGTTTCAACAATCCCAATTCACGGTGACCACCATCACCAACAACCAATATGCTGTACAATGTACCGGTACCGTTCAAGGCACTGGTGCTTGGGCCAATAACAGTACTCAGGTACAGTTTCAAGGGAGCACCTTGTTGGGGATATTACAGATCAATGGCGATGAATTGGTCAAAACCGATGGGAACGACTTACCGGGTATCCGCTCCTATGTGTATGTGAAACGCTAAAAAACTTAGTCAGGTTTTTCCAATTGTTCCAATAGTTGTTTGAAACCCAAGGCCACACCGTTGGTCCAGCCAAAACCGTCCTGGGTGGGGTACTCCCCTCCTCCTGATAGCAAAGTGAGGTCCTCCACGTTGTACTTTTCCATCATTTTGCCTGTATTGGTGTATACTTTTTCATTGAGGGTCAACCAGCGTGTCATGATGTCCTTGGCTTCTTCCACATAGCCATAATTCAACAATCCGTTGACGGCCAACCATTGCAAAGGAGCCCAGCCATTAGGAGCGTCCCATTGCTGACCGGAATGGTCCAGGGTGGTCACGAGTCCGCCATCCTTCAAAAATGTGGACATAAGCACATCTTTCACTTTTTCCGCCTGCTCTTTAGTGGCAATGTTGAAGAATAAAGGTGTTACTCCGGCCAATGTGGGTTCCGCTGTCAATTGGTGATTTTCAAAATTGTAGTCGTGATAATACCCGGTGGTTTCGTTCCAAAAATAGGATTGAATGGCCTCTTTTCGAGCAAAGGCTCGTTCATCATAAGTACTTTTTTGGGAGGTGTTTCCAGCCAAACCGTGTGCCTTGGACAAGGTCTGTTCCATAAAGTACAGAAGGCAGTTCAAATCAACCGGCAAAATGGAAATGGTTTCCGTGGAAGCCAGTCCTCCCTCCTCTCCAAACCATCGGGAGCTGAAATCCCAACCAGAGGCTGCCGCAGAGCGTAAATTTTTATAGAGCAATTGCTTTAGGGAATCATTTGGAAGGCTCTGCGCCAATAAATAATCCTCTTTGTACGATTCAGGTCTTGGGGTGTTCCCGGAATCCCAGTACCGATTCAGGGTTGTTCCATTGTTAAGGTTGACGACCCGTTTTTCAGGCATAATGGTATCCCCTGCTTTCGCACCATCCATCCAATAACGGTACTCCTTTTCAATTGCAGGCAGGTGTTTGATCAATAAACCTTCATCTTTTCTGGAAATGGCATCCACCATCAGGGCAAAGTATGGGGGCTGCGATCGGGTGTTGTAATAATCCCTGGTACCATTCGGTATGAAACCAAGCGAGTCGATCAGAAAGGCAAAATTGTCCACCATGCTTTTGGCCACTTCATCTTGGTTGTCCACCAAAAGCCCTTCCATAGTAAAATAGCTGTCCCAATAGTAGATTTCCTGAAAGCGTCCACCCGGAACAATGTAGTTGTGCGGTAATGCTATTCGGGACGAATTAGCGATTACGCTGTCCGGATTCCGTTTCAATTTGTCCCACATGTGGGAAATATGGGTGTACATATTTTTAGTGGTGTCCAACT
>JAGQZL010000027.1 GCA_020434915.1 Allomuricauda sp.
GCTGTATTTCAAAATTGGGCACAATATTTATTGACCATGCAGTATTTAGCAATTATGACTGATGAGCAAACCTTGCATTTATATTCTGGTCACCCAATGGGATTATTTCCCTCATCTAAAAATGCACCAAGAGTAGTGGTAACCAACGGAATGATGATTCCAAATTACTCCAAACCTGACGATTGGGAAAAATTTAATGCGCTTGGTGTTACACAATATGGTCAAATGACAGCAGGTTCGTTTATGTATATTGGTCCACAAGGCATCGTTCATGGTACAACTATTACAGTAATGAATGCCTTTAGAAAAGTGTTGTCAAACAATGAAAATCCTTCAGGAAAAATATTTTTAACCGCAGGTTTAGGAGGAATGAGTGGTGCACAACCAAAAGCAGGAAACATTGCTGGATGTATTACTATTTGTGCTGAAGTTAATCCAAAAGCGGCTACAAAAAGGCACGAACAAGGTTGGGTTGATGTACTAATTGACAATATAGAAGACCTAATTAAGCGCACCAAACAAGCTCAAGAAAGTAAAGAAACAGTTTCTATTGCCTACATAGGAAACGTGGTTGAAATTTGGGAGCGTTTTGATATTGAAAATATTTTTATCCATTTAGGCTCAGATCAAACATCTTTGCATATTCCTTGGACTGGTGGTTATTATCCTGTAGATCTGTCTTATGAAGAAGCCAATCGTTTAATTAAAGAAGCACCAGACCTTTTTAAAGAAAAGGTACAAGCATCATTAAGAAGACAAGCCGCAGCAATTAATAATCACACTAAAAAAGGAACCTACTTTTTTGATTATGGCAATGCCTTTTTGTTGGAAGTTTCCCGTGCCGGTGGTGATGTGATGGCCGATAACAACATCGATTTTAGATATCCTTCCTACGTGCAGGACATATTGGGACCCATGTGCTTCGATTACGGTTTTGGGCCATTTCGATGGGTGTGTACCTCGGGAGATCCAAAAGACCTCCAAAAAACCGATGCCATTGCTCTGGAAGTGATGAAAAGCATCAAAGCAGAAGCGCCGGAGGAAATCCAACAACAGATGCAGGACAACATCAAATGGATATCCGAAGCAGAACAAAACCAATTGGTGGTGGGCTCCCAGGCACGCATTCTTTATGCCGATGCCGAAGGTCGCAGCAAAATAGCCGATGCCTTTAATACGGCCATTTCCGAGGGTGAAATCAGCGCTCCGGTGGTGTTGGGCAGAGACCATCACGATGTTAGTGGAACCGATTCGCCTTTCCGGGAGACGAGCAACATTTATGACGGCAGCAAATTCACCGCGGACATGGCCATCCAAAATGTGATTGGCGACAGTTTTAGGGGCGCCACCTGGGTATCCATCCACAACGGTGGTGGCGTTGGTTGGGGTGAGGTGATCAATGGGGGATTTGGTATGGTACTCGACGGTTCCGAGGAAGCTTCCATCCGATTGAAACGTATGCTGTTCTTCGATGTGAACAATGGCATATCCAGAAGAAGCTGGGCTCGGAACAAAGAAGCTCGGTTTGCCATAGAACGGGAAATGGAGCGTACTCCAAATTTAAAGGTAACTTTACCACATCTGGTCGAGTCAGAACTATTGGATAATCTTTTTTAATGTCATGAAGCACTACGAACCCCCGAAAAAGGATCTTTGGAGCGGACGGATTTCCAACAAATGGTTGTACCTACACGAAAAGGTGCATTGCACTCCATTGGATGAAATTCCAGAGGCCCAGAAAAAGTCTATTGCTTTGTTGGGGTATGCCTGTGATGCCGGGGTTCACCGCAATCAAGGGCGTGTCGGTGCCGTGGATGGCCCGGATGCCATCAAAAGCAGTTTTGGCAAAATGCCCAATCATTTGGCCAGCCATGTTTTATTGCACGATGCGGGCTCCATCTCCTGTACAAATAGTGACATGGAAGCTTCCCAAAGTCAACTTGCAAATGCCGTTACCTCCCTTTTGGAGAAAAAACAGTTCCCGATTGTGCTGGGCGGTGGACACGATGTGGCCTATGGGCATTATTATGGCATTAAGCAATATCTGGATGCCAAAAAACAGGGACAGTCCATCGGTATCATCAATTTTGATGCACATTTCGATCTGCGGAAAAAGACGGACCAAGGCAATTCTGGCACTCCATTTTATCAAATTGCCAAAGAGTGCCAAAGTGAGCAAATCGATTTCAATTACCTCTGCCTCGGTATCCGAAGGGATGCCAACGATCGGAACCTTTTTCAAACTGCCCGTGATCTGGATGTGATCTATGTGATGTCCGAAACCTTCCAGATACCCTTTTTAGAAGAGATCAACACCTGGATCAATGCCTTCACCAAAAATGTGGACCATGTGTATGTGACCATCGACCTGGATGGTTTTTCTTCGGCCTTCGCCCCAGGAGTAAGTGCCCCTTCGCCCATGGGATTCACTCCGCACATTGTTCTGGAATGCCTCAAAACCATCATTGCTTCGGGAAAACTCATCAGCCTTGATATTGCCGAGATGAACCCGAGATATGATATTGATGGGCAAACGGCCAAGCTGGCCGCCTCATTGGTGCACTACGTGGCGCACGGTATTACCCAAAGCTGATCCAAACAAAAAAAGCCTTCCAAACGGAAAGCCTTTCATTGGCGAGCATCCTTCGATGCTTCAACCTGATTCCAATCCTTGGGATCGGAATCCAACACAACAGGACAAAGATATGGTGATTTTTCCGGAAAAAACAACCACCGATTTTGTTTATATTATTTTTTTGGATTATTTCCATTTTATAGGATTATTTCCATATTTTAGTCTTCCTCTTCGGCTAAACATGAAAAAGACAATTTTGCACTTGGATCTGGACACATTTTATGTGTCCGTGGAACGCTTGATCAATACAGAGCTCAAGCACAAGCCCTTATTGGTAGGGGGCACGAGCGACCGTGGTGTGGTGGCTGCCTGTAGCTACGAGACCCGAGGGTTTGGGGTGCATTCCGGCATGCCCATGAAAATGGCCAAAGAACTTTGTCCCGAAGCGGTGGTGATCCGAGGCAACGCGGGAACATACAGCAAATATTCGGATGTGGTCACCGAAATCATCAAAGAACAAGTGCCCGTTTTTGAAAAATCGAGCATTGATGAATTCTATGCAGACCTCTCGGGCATGGACCGTTTTTTTGGCTGTTACAAGTACGCTACGGAAATGCGGCAACGAATCATTCGCGAGACCGGTCTTCCCATTTCTTTCGGGCTGTCGGTGAACAAGGTGGTATCCAAAGTGGCCACCAACGAGGCAAAGCCCAACAATCAGCTTAAAATAGACTTTGGTCTGGAAAAACCGTTTTTGGCACCTCTTTCCATCAAAAAGATTCCCATGGTGGGTGACAAAACCTATCAAACCCTAAGAAATTTGGGCATACGACAGGTAAGGACCATCCAGGAAATGCCCATGGACATCATGCAACGGGTGTTGGGTACCAATGGCACCGTTATCTGGAAAAGGGCCAACGGCATAGACAACACCCCCGTGATTCCCTTTCACGAACGAAAGTCCATTTCCACGGAACGCACCTTTGACCGGGATACCATCGATGTGATCAAACTGAAAGGTATTTTGGTCGCCATGACGGAAAACCTGGCCTATCAATTACGGCGTGGTGATAAATTGACGGCCTGCATTTCCGTGAAGATTCGCTATTCCGATTTCAATACCTATTCCAAACAACTCCGCATTCCCTATACCAGTGCAGATCATGTGCTCATTCCAAAAATTTTGGAGCTGTTCAACGGTCTGTACAACAAACGGATGTTGGTGCGGTTGATCGGCATCCGCTTCAGCCATTTGGTATCCGGCAATTACCAGATCAACCTTTTTGAGGATACGGAGGAAACACTGAACCTATACCAAGCCATGGATTATGTAAGAAACCGATTTGGGAGTCGGAGCGTATTGCGCGCCTCGGCCATGGGTGCCAAGACCATTGGAAGTATGCACAACCCTTTTAATGGGGAGCCGCCCGTGGTTTTGGCCCATAGAAAACAATAGACAATGAACAATTTCCAATAAACAATAACCAATTGTAATTGATAACTCAAGATTGATAATTGTACCTCAACTGCCACACATATTACAGCCTACGTTTTGGGACGTTCTCGGAGGTGGATCTATTGCAATTGGCCCAACAAAACCAGGTGACCCAATTGGTGCTCACCGATATCAACAATACCTCTGCCGGGCTCAACTTTGTTCGAAAGTCAGCCGAGTTTGGGGTACGCCCCCTTTTGGGCATTGATTTCAGGAACGGGGTGCAACCCTGCTTCATTGGCATTGCACAGAACAACGAAGGCTATTTGGAATTGAACGATTTTCTGTCGCACCACCTTCACCATGAACTGAAAATACCGGACAGGGCGCCAAGCTTTAAACATGCATTTGTGGTTTACCCTTTTGAACAGGTACTCCTAAATGAACTGGGAAATTTCCTCGACCATGAGTTCATCGGGATCTCCATCAAAGATTTGCGACGATTGCCCTTTTCTCGATTGGCGGCCCAAAGGCACAAATTGGTGGTACAACAACCCGTCACTTTTCGGAACAAACAGGACTTTAATGCGCACCGGTTGCTCCGGGCCATTGACAACAATGTGCTCTTGAGCAAACTACCGAGTGATCAGGAAGCGGATGAGGAGGAAAAAATGTACCCTGTTCAAAATCTGGCGGCAGCCTTTTCCGAATTTCCCTTTATTCTGGAGAATACCGAAAAATTGCTCAACAGTTGTACCATTCATTTTGATTTTTCCAAGGACAGGAAACCCCAAAACCTGAAAGCTTATTCGAGTAGCGTGGAAGAAGATGAACAACTCATCGAGCGACTTTGTGCCGAGGGGCTCCCCTATCGGTATGAAAAAGTGGACGAACCTATCACTCATCGCTTGCAGAAAGAACTGGACCTCATCAAAAAAATGGGGTTTGTGTCCTACTTCTTGATTAATTGGGATATAGTTTCCGAAGCACGCCGAAGGGGATTTTTTTATGTGGGCCGTGGCAGTGGTGCCAATAGCATTGTGGCCTACTTGTTGCGCATTACTGATGTGGACCCCATGGAACTCGATCTCTATTTTGAGCGGTTCATCAACCTGTACCGGACCAATCCCCCCGATTTCGATATTGATTTTTCATGGAAAGACCGGCCAGCCATGACCCAGTATATTTTTGAACGATTCAAGCACGTTGCCCTGCTCGGTACTTATGTCACCTTTAAAGAAAGAGGGGTTGTACGGGAATTGGGAAAGGTCTTCGGGCTCCCGCCCCATGAAATTGATTTTTTATCGGAAGGCAGGTATAATCCCAAGGAACTGGACCAAATGTCCAAATTGGTATTGAAGTATGGCAAACTCCTGATGGGCAAACCCAATTACCTGAGCATCCATGCGGGGGGCATTTTGATCAGTGAAAAGCCCCTGCACTGGTTTTCGGCCACCCACCTGCCCCCAAAAGGGTTCCCCACCACCCAATACGACATGGTGATCGCCGAAGATGTGGGCCTGTACAAGTTTGACATCCTCGGACAACGGGGATTGGGCAAGATCAAGGAAGCTTTGGAAATCGTGGCCTACAACCAACCGGAAAAACATGGGGATATCGATATCCACGACATCAAAGGCTTTAAAAAAGATGGAACCATCAATAACTTGGTCAAGACAGCACAGTGCATGGGTTGTTTTTATGTGGAATCGCCCGCCATGCGCATGTTGCTGAAAAAATTGGAAGTGGACAACTATTTGGGACTTGTGGCAGCCAGTTCCATCATCCGGCCCGGAGTGGCCAAAAGTGGAATGATGCGGGAATACATCCTACGGCATCGAAACCCAGGGAGAGCCAAAGAAAAAGGACACCCGGTTATGCTGGACATTATGCCCGACACCTATGGCGTAATGGTCTACCAGGAGGATGTGATCAAGGTAGCCCATCATTTTGCTGGATTGGACCTGGGCGAGGCCGATGTGCTCCGCCGTGGCATGAGCGGCAAGTTCCGTTCCCGGGCAGAGTTCCAAAAAGTGCAGGACAAGTTCATTGCCAACTGCAGAAAAAAGGGCTACGACGAAAAGTTGATTTCCGAAGTATGGAACCAAGTGGCCAGTTTTGCCGGTTATGCCTTTGCCAAGGGTCACTCCGCTTCCTATGCGGTGGAGAGCTACCAAAGTCTGTTCCTTCGGGCCTATTTTCCGTTGGAATATTTGGTGGCCGTACTCAACAACGGGGGTGGATTTTACCGTTCGGAATTCTACATCCACGATGCCCGGATGATGGGTGCCAGCATTCACCCTCCCTGCGTAAACAACAGCATGGGGGTAAACCGGATCTATGGCAAACATATCTATTTGGGACTAATGTACCTACGTGACCTGGAAAGCAGGGTGATGGAGCGCATTGTTAAAGAGCGGATACTGCACGGGGCATTCAACTCCATGGAAGATTTTTTGGACCGTGTGTTCATTTCAATGGAGCAATTGGCCATCCTTATCCGTATCGATGCGTTTCGGTTCACCGGCATCAACAAACACGAGCTGCTGTGGAAGGCACACCTCATGCTATCCAGGAACGACCGGTTGGAGCATCCCAAACTTTTCCCGCCAAGGCATCAAAACTTTCAGATTCCCAAACTGAACACCACGCAGTTGGAAACCGCTTTTGAACAGCTCGAACTTTTGGGTTTCTGCCTTTGCAGTCCCTTTGAGCTTTTGGCAGAACCTCTCAAAAACGCCCACGGGCAAAGAGACCTTCCCCAATACCTGAACAGGCATATCGACATTTATGGCTATCTGGTGACCGTAAAGAATACTTCGACCCACGATGGCAAGCGCATGTATTTTGCCACTCTGGTGGACCAACACGGCGAAGTCTTCGATACGGTACTTTTCCCCCCAGTGGCTGCCAAGTACTATTTCAGGGGAAAGGGCATTTACCGATTTTATGGCAAAGTGGTGGAAGAGTTCGGTTTTTTGAGCATCGAGGTCATCAAAATGCAAAAGGAGGACTACATCCAAGACCCCCGATACGCCGATATGAAGACCAGTAAAAAACTGTTTGGTTCCAACAAGTGATCGGAATACCGTAACTTAGGAAAACGAATAGCTCCGTCCCATGAAAATTCGAATTAAAGGCAATTCCGTACGCTTTCGGTTGACCCAAAGTGAAGTAAGACAATTATCCGAAATAGGTTCGGTAGAGGAAACCACTGAATTTGCGTCCGGGATTTTTCAATATCAGGTATCATTGGCTCCTGGCATACAAAACCTAAGGGCAACCTATACCCATGGTAAAATTGTGATACAGGTCCCCGAAATAGATGGTAAAAACTGGTACCAAAACGAAATTGTTGGGTTTGAAACCGACATGCCCCTTCCCGAAGGGAAAAAACTACATCTTCTGTTAGAAAAGGATTTTGCCTGCTTGGACAATACAACGGAAGACCAATCGGACAATTACCCGAACCCCAAAATGCAATGCTAAGACAACCATGGAAAAAAAGATCAATCGAAACATTTCATTGACAGGGAACATCCAATTCACGGGACTAAGACTAAAGGAACCCATGCATACCTCGGCAGGCCTTTTGGGAGTAAAAGAAGCCATGCGGCATAGTTTTAAGGAGATGGGGATTGTACGTTCCATGAAAACCCTGTTGGAAATGAACCAAGAGGATGGTTTTCGTTGCCCTAGCTGTGCATGGCCTGTTCCGGAACATCCCTCCAAAATTGCCGAGTATTGCGAAAATGGAGCCAAGGCTCTGGCCGATGAAGCTACCAAACAACATATAGGTTCGGAATTCTTTGCCAAACATTCCGTAGAGGAACTTTCCCAATTGAGCGACTATGAACTGAACAAATTGGGCAGGGTAATAGAACCCTTGGTATTGAAACCCAACAGTGTCCATTACGAACCTATATCGTGGCAAGACACTTTTGAACTGATCTCGGACGAACTCCATCAACTAAAGGACCCCAATGAAGCCCTATTTTACACTTCAGGGCGTTCCAGTAACGAAGCTGCTTTTCTATACGGCATGTTTGCCCGTGCCTTTGGCACCAACAATATGCCGGATTGTTCCAACATGTGTCATGAATCGTCTGGAGTGGCCCTTTCGGAAACCTTGGGTATTGGGAAGGGCTCCGTTACGCTGGATGACCTTTATGGGGCGGAGGTGATCTTGGTAGTTGGGCAAAACCCAGGCACCAATCATCCCAGGATGTTATCGGCCCTTGAAAAATGCAAAAAGAACGGGGGAAAGATCATCAGCATCAACCCCTTGGCGGAAACGGGATTGGTCAATTTTAAAAACCCACAGAATGTTTCTGATATGCTGGGTAGCGGCCAGCCTATGGCAGATATCCACTTACCCGTCAAAATCAATGAGGATATAGCCCTTGCCAAACTTATTTTGAAGAAACTGGTCGCCTTGGATGCCAAAAATTCCAATGTATTGGACCATGAATTCATTGTGGACCATGTTGATGGCTATGACGACCTTATCCAAGATTTGTCTCGATACAATTATGAAAGCCTACAGCGAAGAACAGGGGTTTCCATGCGCAAAATTGACCATGTAGTTCAATTGTTGGCGGAAAATTCCAAAATCATCGTTTGTTGGGCTATGGGCCTTACCCAGCATAAAAATGCGGTACAGTGTATTCAGGAATACGTGAATATTTTGCTCTTGAAAGGTGCCATTGGGAAACCTTTTGCAGGCACTTGCCCTGTTCGTGGACACAGCAATGTACAAGGTGACCGCTCTGTGGGCATTATGCACTATGTGAACCAAACCTTGAACAAAAAAATCAAAGAGCATCTCAAGTTTGACCCACCTACCAAACCCGGCTATGATACGGTAGATGCCATAAAAGCAATGCATGATGGCCAAGCAAAAGTATTCATTTGTCTGGGAGGTAATTTCTTGATGGCCGCCTCGGATACCGCATATACAGCGGAAGCCATTCAACAGTGCAGCTTAACCGTACAGATCAGCACCAAACTGAACCGAAGCCATTTGCTCACGGGAAGAACAGCCTTGCTATTGCCTACGTTTGGGCGTTCGGAAAAGGATGAGAAGAACGGAACCCTTCAGTTTTTGACCATGGAAAGCAGTACAGGGAAAGTTCGCCAAAGCAAAGGGTTACTGAAACCTGCTTCGGAACACATTAAAAGTGAACCTGAAATCATTGCAATGATGGCCCACACCTATTTTAAGGGGAACCATCCGATGGATTGGCAGGCCCTGGGACAAGATTACAATCTCATCCGAAGTTTTATAGACAAAACCGTAAAAGGATTTGAAAACACGAGTGAGCGTTCCAAAGGGTTTGGTTATTACCTACCCAATAATGTACGTGAACGGAATTTTAGGATGCTCCCCAATGGCAAGGCGCAATTGACATTGACCTCTTTACCGGATCATGAATTAAAAGAGGGGGAACTCTTGTTGATGACCATACGTTCCCACGACCAATTCAATACTACCATTTATGGCTTGAACGACCGATACCGAGGCATTCATAACGAACGAAGGGTAGTGTTCATGAACGAGCAGGACATGGAATACAGAAATCTAAAGAAACTGGACGTGGTCAATCTGCACAGTATGTATGATGATGTTAAACGGACTGCCGAACAATTTTTGGTCATCCCTTATGAAATTCCCAAAGGGAATATGGCCGCTTATTTTCCGGAGACCAATTTGTTGATTCCCATTGACCAATTTGCGGATAAAAGCCAGACCCCCATCAGTAAGTCGATTAAGGTCACTGTTGAAAAAAGAAAATAAATCTTATTTGAAAGCTGGAATCCCTGTAATATCGGCTCCTGTTATCAACAACTGGATGTCGTGGGTACCTTCATAAGTGATGACACTCTCGAGGTTCATCATGTGCCGCATGATGCTGTACTCGCCAGTGATTCCCATTCCACCTAACATTTGTCTTGCTTCCCTGGCAATCTTGATGGCCATTTCCACATTGTTTCGTTTTGCCATGGAAATTTGGGCCGTGGTAGCACGTCCCTCATTTTTCAACTGTCCCAATCGGAAGGCCAATAATTGCGCCTTGGTAATTTCGGTAATCATCTCGGCCAGTTTTTTTTGTTGCAATTGAAAGGCAGCAATCGGTTTTCCAAATTGAATGCGTTCCTTGGCATATCTTAGTGCTGTATCGTAGCAATCCATGGCCGCCCCAATGGCTCCCCATGCAATTCCGTAGCGAGCAGAATCCAAACAGCCCAGTGGAGCACCCAATCCACTTTTGCCTGGCAACAGGTTTTCTTTGGGCACTTTCACATTATCGAAAATCAACTCTCCGGTGGCCGAAGCACGCAAGGACCATTTGTTGTGTGTTTCCGGTGTGGAAAAACCTTCCATATCACGTTCCACAATCAATCCATGGATTCTTCCTTCTTCATTTTTGGCCCACACAACAGCTACATCTGCAAAGGGTGAGTTGGAAATCCACAATTTGGCGCCGTTCAAAAGATAGTGGTCTCCCATATCCTTGAACTTGGTCTCCATTCCCCCAGGGTTGGACCCATGGTTCGGTTCGGTGAGTCCGAAGCAACCCATCCATTCCCCCGAAGCCAATTTGGGCAAATACTTTTTTCGTTGCTCCTCAGTTCCGTAGGCAAAAATGGGGTACATCACCAAAGAGGATTGTACCGAAGCCGTAGATCGAACGCCACTATCTCCCCGCTCAATTTCCTGCATGATCAACCCATAGCTGATTTGGTCTAGACCGGCACCCCCGTATTCCTCGGGAATGTAAGGTCCAAAAGCTCCGATTTCGGCAAGCCCCCCGATAATCTGTTTGGGAAACTCTGCCTTTTGGGCAAATTCCTCAATGATGGGAGAAACATCTCGCTTTACCCACTGACGGGCTGCATCGCGAACCAACTTGTGTTCTTCGGAAAGAAGATCATCAAGATTGTAGTAATCTGGGGCTTCGAACAAATCGGGCTTCATGTGTTTAAGTTTTGATCAAATATAATGACGAAATATAACATTTCATCTTCGCATTGTTACATTTTTAAATAAAATGCTTCCGTCAAAGATTTGTATGCTTCCGTGTATTGATGACGTTCCTTTTCAATAATCAATTCACCTTCCTCAACAATGGATTCCCCAAAAGAAAATTCCATCAAACTCCTTTTAAAATCCGTATTCGGGTTTCCCTTTACCCTCGTGATTCGTCTTGGATTTAAATTGAAATGGTTGGCCAAATCAATGAAATTGGATTCTTCCTTGAAAGGCACAATCATGGAAAATATACCCCGTTCCGACAACAGTTTGGAGACACCCGCTATCAATTCATCAAAAGGCAGGGAACTGTTCTGCCGTGCTTGGTCCCTGGACGTATTTCCACTGGATACCTCTTCCGAATAAAATGGGGGATTGGAAACGATCAAGTCGTACTCTTCATCCATTTCATCCACAAATTCATCAAACCCTGCATGGTAACAGAACAACCGGTCACCCCAAGGCGAAGCCTCGAAATTAGCCACACATTGCTCATAAGCATCTTCATCCAACTCAATCGCATCAATAAGTCCGGCAGTGGAACGCTGAGCCAGCTGAAGGGCAATCAACCCCGTTCCCGCTCCGATGTCCAAAATGGATTCGGGTTGGTGTTGCAATGAGGTCCATGCCCCCAACAATACTCCATCCGTACCCACTTTCATGGCGCATCGGTCTTGGTGGATGGTAAATTGTTTGAATTGAAAAGGCTTACTCATCTATTCTCCCAGGTTCACGGGTTTCGGCACCTTCCAATTCCAGAAGTGAGTCGCCCAAACGTTGCCGCATGGTATTAGCCAATACTTCAATCTCTGCAACCACTTCGGGAAATTCGTCTGCCACATTTTTTGTTTCGCTAATGTCGTTCTCCAAATCGTACAATTCAATTTTTTGCAAATCCACCATACGGTATTCCCCCGGCAATCCGTCTGCTCCCGGTTCTTGACCATCCATCGTTCTGTATCGATGCGGGAAATAGAGTTTCCATTTTCCATAGCGTACCCCAAACATTTCATTTACCCTGTAGTAAAAGAAATAAGCCTCCTGAACAGGTGTACTTTGCTCACCTGAAAGAATGGGCCAAGCATCCTTTCCATCAATGATATTTTCCGGCAGATTGGATTGTGTGATATGGGCGATAGTGGGTAGGATATCTATGGCCATCATAGGGATAGATACCACTGCTCCTCCTTTCAATTTTCTTGGATATTTTACTATGAACGGCTCCCTTTGGCCTCCTTCCCATGCAGTACCTTTCCCTTCCCGAAGGGGTAATGCGCTGCCTGCATGGTTTCCGTAGGAAAGCCATGGCCCGTTATCCGAAGTAAAAATGACCATGGTATCGTCTTCCAGACCATTTTCCTTCAAAGCCTTCATAATCTGCCCCACCGACCAATCAATCTCCATGATCACATCCCCATACAATCCCCTTTCGGATTTACCCTTGAACTTATCCGATACGAACAACGGCACATGCGGCTGGGGATGCGGAACATATAGAAAAAATGGTTTATCCTTGTTCCGTTTGATGAAATCCACACTTCTTTCCGTTATCTGAGTGGTCAGCATGGATTGGTCCAATAACGTATCGATTACTGTTTCATTCTCATAAAGAGGCAGGTCTGGAAAATTAAAATATTTGCCTTGTTGCGGATGGTAAGGCCACATATCGTTGGAATAGGGAATCCCGAACCACTCATCAAAGCCGTGTCGCGTGGGCAAAAATTCCGTATGATGTCCCAAGTGCCATTTCCCGTAGATGGCGGTGGCATATCTTTTGTCTTTCAACATTTCAGCAATGGTGACTTCTGAAGCATTTAACCCATGGGTATTATTGGGTCCCAAAGCATTATGGATTCCGATGCGATTTGGGTAGCAGCCAGTTAAAATCCCCGCCCGTGATGCAGAACAGACCGCCTGTGCAGCATAATAGCTGGTCAATTGAACCCCATCGGCCGCCATTTGGTCCAGATTGAGAGTCTTGATATTTGGGGAACCAAAAACGCCTACATCCTGATAACCCTGATCATCGGTAAAAATCAAAACAATGTTGGGAAGTCGCTCTTCTTTGGGTTCTGGTTGTTTTTTTTCCTTGCATGAAAGAAATCCCACAATAAAAAGCAGCAAAAGAGGTATCCGCATGACCTGGTTGGATTAATTTTCATAAATATAGGCTTATTGGGCCATACATCATGAATTCAAATAAAGGTCCACCAATCCTTCCGGGGTCTTAACATGAATTGTGCGGTTTTTACGATCCACCTTGGTAATGATGTCATCGTTGATCGGGATCAAAAGTTGCTTATCATCTTTTTCCACCTCAAAAAGGTCTTGGGAGGCGCTGTCATTAATAGACTTAATGATTCCGATATTCCCATGCACCTCATCCATGAGGGAAAATCCAATCACCTCATGAAAATAGAACTTGTTTCCGGAGAGGGGAGGCAACATGGCCAAGGGCAAATAAAGCTCAGCACCTATAATCTTGTCCGCCGTGGGTTCGTCCTTTACCTCTTCAAAATCAATTCGGAGCAGGTTGGATTTGTGCAATCGACAACGGTCAATAAAAAATGGAACCAGATTGTTTCCCAATGAAACAAATACTGATTCCATATTTTCGTAGATATCGGGTTCATCGGTGTCCAATTTTACCAACACCTCGCCCTTAAAGCTGTATTTTGAAACGACTTTGCCGAGGTAAAAGCAATCCTCCTTGCGCATCGTTTTACAGTTCTATTCTTCTTCTTTGGATGCTTCTTCAGCGGCAGGAGCCTCAGCTTCTGGAGCAGCTTCCTCGGCAACAGCTTCGGTAGTTTCCTCAACAGCCTCTTCCGCAACTTCTTCCTCTACTGGAGCGGCAGCGGCGATACGCTTCTCGTTCGCTTCTTTTTCAGCCTCCAATGCTTTTGCCTTAGCTTCGGCATCAGCTTTGCTCAAACCGTCTTTTTTGGCTTGGATCGTACCTTCTTTCTCTTCCAACCAAGCCTTGAATTTCTCCTCTACTTGCTCTTCGGTCAACGCTCCTTTACGAACTCCACCTAACAAGTGGTGCTTCAACAAAACTCCTTTGTAAGAAAGGATAGCCCTAGCAGTATCGGTTGGCTGTGCGCCATTCTGCAACCATTTTACGGAACCATCCACATCCAAATCGATGGTAGCAGGATTGGTATTGGGGTTATAGGTTCCCAATTTTTCCAAAAATTTACCGTCTCTTTTTGATCTGGAATCAGCGGCAACCACCCAATAAAATGGTTTACCTTTTTTACCGTGTCTCTGAAGTCTAATTCTAACTGGCATATCACATTAATTTGTAGGGTGCCCGACCCTTGTTATTAATTCTTTTTAATCGCTTGTCTATTAAGCGGGTGCAAATATAATCCAATTCTTTTAACCTACAACACCCCAAAAGCGTTTTATTTGGTTGATAAGTCGTAAAAACTCCATTTTATCAAATAGGTCTTCTTCCGTACATTTATCCATTGCTTTTTTGACTGATATTGACTGCCCATGTATTTGATTTTTGACACGGAAACCACTGGATTGCCCAAACGTTGGGATGCTCCCATCACCGATACCGATAACTGGCCCCGCTGTGTACAGATTGCCTGGCAATTGCATGACGAACTGGGTAATTTGGTGGAGCACCAAGACTTTCTAATCAAACCTGATGGGTTCAACATCCCCTATGAATCGGAGCAGATACATGGCATTTCCACTGCTTTGGCCGAAGAAGAGGGCGTTCCCTTGGAAGAAGTATTGGTTGAATTCAACAAGGCATTGGCACAAACAAAATTCGTGGTCGGACAAAATGTGGATTTCGACATCAACATAATGGGGTGTGAATTTCACCGATACCAAGTGGAAAGTCAATTGACCACATTACCAGTGCTTGACACCTGTACAGAGCACACCGCAGAATTGTGCAAAATCCCAGGAGGTCGTGGGGGCAAATTCAAATTGCCCACATTGACAGAGCTTCATGAATATTTGTTCGGCGAGCCTTTTGCTGAAGCGCACAATGCGACCGCTGACGTGGAGGCCACCACCCGCTGCTTTTTGGAACTTGTCCGCAAGAAGCAATTTTCCGCCAATGAACTGGACGTACAACCGGATTATTTTGAGCGTTTTTCAGAGGCCAATCCGCAGGAAATAGAGCTCATCGGGCTCAAGCACATCAACTTAAAGGCAGCATCCAAAAAAATTGCCGATGCCCTTTGGGCCAAGGATACGGGCGAAATTTCCGCAGCCGAAATCCAAGAGAACATCGAGACCTTGGAAGATGCACCTTTTGCCCACTTGCACAACCATTCCCAATTTTCAGTACTCCAGTCCACCATCAATATAAAGGACTTGGTAAAAGCCACTGCGGAGAACGGAATGCCCGCTGTGGCCCTCACAGACCATGCCAACATGATGGGCGCCTTTCACTTTGTGAAAGAGATCATGGCCCATAATAAGGCCGTCAAAGCAAAGAATGAGGAGCTTATTGAAAAAGGGGAGCAACCAACCGAAACCGAAATCACCCCAATTGTGGGTTGCGAATTCTATGTTTGTGAGGATCACACCAATAAAAATGTAAAGGACTACGGGTATCAGATTGTGTTGTTGGCCAAAAACAAGAAAGGATACCACAATTTGGCCAAAATGTCCTCCATTGCCTATACGGATGGTTTCTACTATGTGCCAAGAATCGATAAAAAAATTGTGGAGCAATACAAGGAAAACGTGATTGCTCTCACAGGGAACCTTTATGGGGAAGTGACCAATAAAATCCTGAACGTAGGTGAAAAACAGGCTGAAGAAGCCCTTTTATGGTGGAAAGAACAGTTTGGGGACGACCTATATGTGGAAATCATGCGCCATGGGCAAGAGGACGAAGACCGGGTGAATCAGGTTTTGGTTCAAATGGCCAAGGACCACAACATCAAATTAGTGGCTACCAACAACACTTATTATTGCGATAAAAAAGATGCCGAAGCGCACGATATTCTTCTTTGCGTGAAAGACGGTGAAAAACAAGCTACCCCCATAGGACGCGGACGTGGGTATCGATACGGATTGCCTAACCAGGAGTACTACTTCAAATCTTCAAATGAGATGAAAGAACTCTTCAAAGACATTCCAGAGGCCATTTTGAACATCCACGGAATTGTGGACAAGGTGGAACCCTATGACTTGGCAAGTGACATTTTGCTGCCCAAATTTGATATCCCCGAAGAATTTAAAGTCAAAGAAGATGATGAAGATGGGGGCAAACGTGGGGAGAATGCCTATTTGAGGCACATCACTTATCAAGGGGCCGAAAAACGATACGGGG
>JAGQZL010000280.1 GCA_020434915.1 Allomuricauda sp.
TCTTTTTATTATTCTACCGCCAAGAATTTTGCAACAACCGATTGGAAAAGCATCCTTTACTTGTATGATGTACAATTGAAAATGTACCATTCGCCCATGTTGGCCTTGAACCGTATTGTAGCGTATGAAAAAGTGAACGGGGCAAAAAGGGCTATGGAAGAATTGGAATCCCTACAACAAAAAAGAGAGCTATCCGATCATGAATTGTACCATGCCATACGAGCAGAACTTTTAGGGCAATTGGAAAGGTTTGATGAGCAAAAAAAAGCATTGCAAAAAGCGATTGCCCTTTCAGAAAACGATTTGGTTCAGAAACACTATGAAAAAAAATTGGCCCTCATTTTTTGAGGACCAACCTTAATTTTTTGGGAAGTGTTTTTTATTTCAACTCCCAGCCGGGTCGGTATTCACGTGTCACCCATTCGTTGGCCTTTTCATAATTGGTGATTTTCATGTTTTCGCCATCCCAAAACAATTTTCTTCTTCCTGGAGATGCATATGGATCCCAATCTGTTGGTTTTTTACCAGGTTTCAGTTCTTTATACTGATAGGCTTTTACGGCCAAATTACCCATGAGCACGGTCTCCGTTAATCTACCGGCTTTGTCAAAGTTGGAAGAAGTGGGGGTGCCCTTCAAGCAACCATCCACAAAGTTGGCAATATGCCCGCCCATGCTTCCGGGTACTCTTGGATATTTTGGTGCTGGTGACTTGTACAGATCCATCATGTCCGATGGCAACAAGCGTGCGTTTCTAGAGTAGGTATCACAAACCAAGGTTCCTCTATCTCCATAGATAACGGTTCCGCCTCCAGTGTCGCCAATGGTCTCACCATCTTTCAATTCATCTGGAAGATCGGGCTTGAGACCTCCATCATACCAGTTCAATGCAATATCGCCATGTTCTTCATGTTCAAACTTCAAGTGTATCTTGGACGATGGAGGACAGGAATGGCTGTAATCGGCTTCCACAAAATCACCTACCCAAACGGTGGTACAGCTTGCTTCCGCTTCGGTTGGGTATCCTAAATCCAATACGCTGAAAGGGGTTTCCATGATGTGGCATCCCATATCGCCCAATGCACCTGTTCCAAAGTCCCAAAACCCTCTCCATTTAAAAGGAAGATAGGCATTGTTATAGTCCCGCATGGCAGCTGGGCCCAACCAAAGGTCCCAATCCAATTCCTTTGGAATACGATCTTTTTTATTGGGCATGGGCACACCTTGGGGCCAAACAGGGCGGTTGGTCCAACAATCAATGGTGTGGACTTTTCCGATGATACCGGATTCTACCCATTCACGGGCAATGCGGCTATCGTCACTGGAGGCTCCTTGGTTTCCCATTTGGGTGACAATGCCATTTTCCTTGGCGACCTTGGTCATCAAACGGGCTTCATAAATATTGTGGGTCAACGGTTTTTCAACATAGGCGTGTTTTTTTTCACGCATAAAAGGCAAAGCAATGGTGGCATGGGTGTGATCGGGGGTGGCCACCATAATGGCATCGATATCGCTAAGCTGCTCATCATAAACCTTCCTAAAGTCCTTGTATCGTTTTACATCGGGAAACATTTCATAGGTTTCTTTGGCACGACGATCATCCACATCGCAAAAGGATACAAATTTAACACGGCCGGTCTCGTTCAATCCACGGATAACGCCATTGCCCCTACCTCCAACCCCAAAGGCACCCACATACAGGGTATCACTAGGGGGGACATGTGTTTTTCCCAACACATGGCTCGGAACAATGGAAAACGCAGCCGAAGCAGCTGCGGCATTTTTTAAGAACTTTCTTCTTTGCATTTTGGTTTAGTTTGATTTTTATGTCCAACCAAGATACAAAAAAGTGTAGGAGCCGAGCGATTTCACCTTCAATTCCTTGTTGAGCTGTTATTTGCCATTACGTAGCTGGGCAATGTATCCATTTCGTTAAATAATTTTAAAAAAGCATCTAAAAACAGATTCAGTTCGTACATCCCACAAAGCATTAACTACATACAGGGACAAATGGGGAACGCTACCACTGATCAGCAAAAGAAAAGAACTAAAAAAAAATCGGATAGAACCGCAACAATATCAAACAGACCCAATCTAAGATTTAGTATCCGTACTTTCTTGGAAACCGCAGATGCCTGGGGCGTTTTTGTAATGGGAAGTACCTTTGTTTTGATGTTGGGTTCTGCCTATCTCGTTTATGTGTTGCAGGGCGATTTTGAGCAGTTCAATTTGGAACGGATGGAATCTACCCTGGGCCTTTCCTTTATGATTGTAGCTACCACGTTGTTCCTGTTCAAGACAGGTTTTTTCCTGTATACCGTCTATCGTTATTTCAAATACAAGGCCATTGCTTCGGTTTCTGATGAAGAGTTACCTACCTGTACGGTGATCGTACCGGCCTATAATGAAGGAAAACAAGTGTACCACACCTTGTTCAGCTTGGCCGAGAGCGATTATCCCAAGGAAAAACTGCAGTTGTTGGCGGTAGACGATGGGAGTCAAGACGATACATGGCAATGGATCCAAGAAGCTAAAAAAGAATTGGGCGATTGTTTGGCCATATACAAACAACCAAAGAACAAAGGAAAACGCCATGCGCTCTACCGAGGTTTCAATGAGGGAACCGGGGAGGTTTTTGTAACTGTGGACAGTGATTCCATTGTAAAAAATGATACCCTTCGGAATTTGGTCAGCCCATTTGTCACCAACCCGGAATGTGGAGCTGTAGCTGGTAACATCCGTGTGCTGAACAATGAAAAAGCGTTGTTGCCCAAGATGTTGGATGTAAGTTTTGTATTGAGTTTTGAGTTTGTGCGTTCTGCGGAAAGCACCCTTAATTCTGTTCTTTGCACTCCCGGGGCCTTGGCAGCCTATCGTAGTTCTGCTGTTTTTGCCTGTCTCCCTGCTTGGATCAACCAAACATTTATGGGCAAACCTTCCGATATTGGTGAGGACCGGGCCATGACCAACATGATTTTAAAACAAGGCCATCATGTGCTGTTCCAAAGGAATGCTTATTGTTATACCAATGTTCCCGAAAAATACAAGGGATTGTACAAGATGTTCATTCGATGGGGAAGAAGCAATGTGCGGGAAAACATTGAAATGTCCAAATATGTCTTCAAAAACTTCCGAAAAGGACCGAAAACGGGTACACGACTTTTGTTTTTGAGCCAGTTTCTACGAATTGTGATGAGCTACCCTCTTTTGATTTTTATGCTGTTCTTCATCTTGTCCCACCCCTTGTTGTTCTTTAGTTCCACTTTGGTGAGTATTTTGGTGTTGACTTCCTTTCCCGTGTTTTTCTATGCGAAGCGGTACGAGCTTTCAGAATCTTTTTGGGCCTATTCTTATAGCATACTCTACACCTTCGGGTTGTTTTGGATAACTCCCTATGCCATAGCCACGGCCAATAGAAGGGGATGGCTCACCCGTGGTCTGCCAGGAAAAAAATAAACGAGTCTGCTCTCTATTTGGGGAGATTGGCTTCCTTATAAAATTGCTCAAGAAAGTCCAGCATAAACTGGTGTCTTTCTTGGGCTATTTTTTTGCCCGTTTCCGTATTCATGCGGTCTTTTAACAAAAACAATTTCTCATAAAAGTGGTTAATGGTTGGGGCTTTGGAGGCTTTGTATTCCTCTTTGGTCATGTTCAGGTT
>JAGQZL010000281.1 GCA_020434915.1 Allomuricauda sp.
ACTTTCCTTTGGAAAGCTTGGATGGATTGGCATCCCAAATGGTTTTTTTAAAGAAAAAGTATAGAAGCTACAAGTCCTTTGCTGGTCAGACCATGGAGGAGATTTTTGATAAGAAAATTTTAGATGAGGCCGAGGTTCGGGAAGTAAACACATTGGAGTCCGGGTACTTGCGGAATGACAATGGAAAATTTGTCTTTGTCCCTTTCAAAAACCAACTTCAAGTAGCTCCCATTTTGGCATTCTTGGTAGATGATTTTGATGGCGACGGTAAAAAAGAAGTATTGATGGGCGGCAATTATTTTGGGATAAAACCCTACCACGGTCGCTTGGATTCCTTTCCCGGGGCACTGCTCAAAAATGAAGAAACCATTGTCTTGGGCAACGAATTGGGGCTGGACTTCACCAAAAAATCACTACGGCACTTGACCACAATTAAGATGGATGGTCAAAAATATGTATTGGCAGTATTCAACAACGATAAAGCACAAGTTTATAAAATCAACTAATCACAAGGTCATGAAAATAAGATTCAGTTTAATAGCAGTACTCCTACTGGTTTTGGCTTCTTGCCAGAAAAAACAAGAGCCCGTCAAAATTACTTCGGAAGATTTCCACCAGTCCGTTGACAAGGTTATCGAAGTGATGATCCATGATATCTTTTCCCCTCCAGTGGCCAGTAGGATATTTGCCTATCCAAACATTGCCGCTTATGAAATTGTTGCCAAAAACAACGAGCAATATCAATCGTTGGCTGGGCAAGTAACAGAATTGAAAGCCATTCCCGACCCAAAAAATGCTGAAAACGTGAATTACGAGATGGCAGCCCTCGTGGCACACATTGACCTGAGCAAGCGACTTATTTTCTCCGAAGAGCGTATTGAAAGCTTCCGGGATAGCCTTTACACCCTTTGGGCGGACAAAAACGAACCTGTGTTCAATGCTTCAAAGGAATACGGTTTGGAAGTGGCTAATTTTATTGCCGAGTGGATGAACAAGGACATGTACAAAGAAACCCGTACCATGCCCAAGTTCACCGTTAACTCCGAAGACCCATCCAGATGGCAGCCCACACCTCCCGCCTATATGAACGGAATAGAACCGCATTGGAACAAAATTCGCCCATTTGCGATAGATTCTGCCGGACAGTTTAAGCCAGCTCCTCCCCCTGCGTTCTCCATGGAGGAAGATTCCCAATTCTATAAAGAGGTTATGGAAGTTTTTGAAGTTAGAAAGGACATGACCGGAAAAGGGGATAAATCAGATGAAATTGCCATTGCCCAGTTCTGGGACTGCAATCCGTATGTTTCAGTTACCCGAGGGCATTTAATGTTTGCCACAAAAAAGATCACTCCTGGGGCTCACTGGATCGGCATCACCAAAATTGCCAGTAGAAAAACGGATGCAGACTTCGCCAAGACTGTGTATGCCTACACCAAAACATCCATTGCCATTGCAGATGCATTCATTAGCTGTTGGGACGAAAAGTATAGAAGTAACCTCATCAGACCAGAAACCGTGATCAACGAATATATTGACGACAGTTGGGAGCCCGTATTGCAAACCCCTCCGTTCCCAGAATATACGAGTGGGCACAGTGTGGTCTCCGGAGCGGCATCCACCGCCCTAACAGATATTTTTGGAGATGGTTTCGCCTTTGACGACGATACGGAATTGCCCTATGGGTTGCCTATCCGCTCCTTTACTTCGTTCAGCCAAGCGGCCGATGAAGCTGCTATCAGTAGAATGTATGGAGGAATCCATTATAGGGCCGCCATTGAAGTAGGTGTTAAGCAAGGTAGAGATCTTGGAAAATTTATTGTGGACAAACTGGACATGACTAAAGGGTAATCTTTATTTTTACCCTCGATTATGAGGAAAGTTTTTTCAATTTTCATTGCGGTGGCCCTTGCGGCCCTGCTGTGGTATTTTTTCTTGAAACCACAGGATTACAAAGTCAATTTTGAGGCCAAGGCCATTCCAGGGACCATATATGAAACCGTAAAGGCATGGAACCAAGGATTGGACAGTGTTTTGCCGATTGATTTTGAAAGCCCGGAGCATTTTAAACAGACCGTGATGGCAAATGACTCGGTTCATGTGTACGAATGGTCCGTTTCACCCATCAATGATTCGGTGAGTAAAGTCTCGGTAAGCATAATCGATCCTGAACACTCGTTCAACAACAAACTTGCAGTACCTTTTTCCGATACCGATTTTGAAAAAGGAGCCAGAAAAACCTTGTTGGACTTCAATGATTTTTTGAATGGCCATATCAAAAGTTTTAAAGTGACCATTGAAGGGGAATCCGAAATCTTTTCCTCATTTTGTGCCTGTGTTTCCCTTAAAACCACACCTGAGGGAAAAGCCAAGGGAATGATGGTCAATTATAACTTCCTTAATTCCATTTTATTGGAAAATGAAGTGCAATTGAATGGCCCTCCGTTCGTGGAAGTACTGGACTGGGATTTGAAAAACAACATGCTATCCTATAACTTTTGCAATCCCATCATCCGATCCGAAAAATTACCGGACCATCCTGATATTTCATACAAACGGATTTTCCCAAAAAAAGCCCTAAAGGCTATCTACAATGGAAATTACATTACTTCGGATAGGGCCTGGTATGCTCTTTTGGACTATGCCAAAAAGAAAAACATCGCCGTTGAGGAAAAGCCTGTGGAAGTTTTCTATAACAATCCCAATATGGGTGGCAATGAGCTGGAATGGAAAACCGAGGTATTCATGCCCTTAAAGGAGTTGGATGAATAAATTTGTCCTCTTCATAGGCATATTTATCATTGCACAAGGGTGTGCACAGACCTCAAATTATGGCAAACTGACACCACTGGGTAAATTTCCATCAAAGCTTAAGGAAGTTTCAGGAATGGAGACCACTCAAGACGGCCATCTTTGGGTAATAGAGGACAGTGGTAACAAGGACAACATCTATAAGGTAGATCAAACAGCGAACATCTTGAAATCGTTGAAAATTGACCATGCCACAAACCAAGATTGGGAAGAGCTGACCATGGACAATGCCGGGAATCTGTACATTGGTGATTTTGGAAACAATGGGAATGCCCGGAAGAACTTGGTCATTTACAAGGTAGACAGCACCCAACTTTCCAAAAAAGAGCCCAAGGCCAAAAAAATCAAATTTTTCTATCCTGAACAAACTGCTTTTCCACCCAAAAATGACAGCCTATATTTTGATACCGAGGGGTTTTTTCATTGGGAGGACAACCTGTACATCTTTACCAAAAACAGAACCCGCCCCTATGACGGAAAAACGTTGGTTTACCGAGTCCCGGATAATGAGGGGGATTACAACGCGGAACTTTTGGACACGCTTTTTTTATGCGGGGACCAAAACCGCTGTTCGGTTACCGGGGCCGACATTTCCCCAGACGGTAAGACCATTGCACTCCTAAGCTATGGTTTGGTTTTCTTGATTACAGATTTTGAACTGCCTGATTTTTCAAAAGCCAGCATACAAACCATTGACCTGGAATGTAAAACACAAATAGAGTCCATTTGCTTTTTGGACAATACCACGCTTTTAATTGCCGATGAGCAGAATAGGTTCGGCGGGAGAAGGCTCTACAAATTCAAATTGAATTAAAAGCCAAAGCCCAGT
>JAGQZL010000282.1 GCA_020434915.1 Allomuricauda sp.
CTTTTACAGCATCTTCCTTGGTGATGCGTCCATCCCTTCCACTTCCGGAAACGGATGATGCCTCAATACCCTTTTCATCCAATATCTTTTTGGCAGCCGGAGATGGCGTACCAGAAGCATATGTTTCTTTAGGGGCTTCCGCCTTTTTAGGCTCTTCTTTCGGCTCCTCCTTTTTGGGGGCCTCTTTTTTCTCAGCCTTTGGAGCATCACCTTCAGGTTTGGCTGCACTTGTATCGATAAGGCATACTACCTCACCAACGGCTACGGCATCCCCTACTTCTGCCTTAAGGGTAATAATTCCGCTTTCCTCTGCCGGAAGCTCCAATGTTGCCTTGTCCGAGTCAACCTCGGCTATGGCCTGATCCTTCTCCACATAGTCACCATCCTGTACCAGCCACTCGGCGATTTCTACCTCTGTAATGGATTCCCCTGGCGAGGGAACTTTCATTTCTAAAACCATGCTGTTTGTAGTTTATACTTGTATTATCTTATTATCATGTTGTCCTTACTCTTGTCGAAAACGTATTCCAGCACTTGGGCATGGCGTCTTCTAGATCGCACCGCACTACCTGCTGCCGGCGCACCATAGAATCTTCTGGAGGCTACCCTGAACTGTCTGGCTTCATCAAAATGCATAAGCATATGGCTCCACGCTCCCATGTTCCTTGGTTCTTCCTGTGCCCAAACAATGTCATCCGCATTTTTGTATTTCTTGATGATCTCCCTCATTTCCTTCGCCGGCAAGGGGAACAATTGTTCCACACGAACCAAAGCTACATCATCCCTTTCCAATTCTTCCCTTTTCTCCAAAAGATCGTAGTAGAACTTCCCGGTACAGAATACCAAGGTCTTAACTTTGGCCACGTTGGCTTCGGCATCATCGATCACCATTTGGAAACCTCCATTGGCCATTTCCTCTTTGGTCGAAACTACCTTGGGATGCCTTAACAAGCTCTTGGGTGTAAATACCACCAAAGGCTTTCTGTATTTGGCTTTCATCTGCCTACGCAATAGGTGGAACAGGTTGGCAGGCGTAGTCACGTCCGCCACATACATGTTGTCCTTGGCGCAAAGCTGCAAGTATCTTTCCATTCGGGCCGATGAATGCTCAGCCCCTTGACCTTCATAGCCGTGGGGCAACAACAACACCAAACCATTTTGCAATTTCCACTTGTCCTCTGCGGATGAAAGGTACTGGTCGATCACAATCTGGGCACCGTTGCTGAAATCCCCGAACTGTGCTTCCCAAATAGTCAATGTTTTTGGACTTGCCATGGCATATCCATAATCAAAGCCCATAACGGCATATTCCGAAAGTAACGAGTTATAGATGTGGAATCTGCCATTTTGGTTTCCGCCCAACTCGTTCAACAGCACCACTTCCTCTTCATGCATCTCCGTTTTGATGACCGCATGACGGTGCGAGAAGGTACCCCGCTCCACATCCTGACCGGTCATTCGAACATCATACCCTTCTTCCAACAAGGAACCATAGGCCAACAATTCTCCCATGGCCCAATCCAGTTTGTTGTCCTCAAAGTACATAGTATGTCGGGCTTCCACCAAACGAACCAATTTTCTCAAGAACTTCTTGCCTTCGGGAAGTGCCGTGATACTTTTGGCTATTTCATCCAGTTTTTTAAGATCGTAAGTGGTATCCATGGGCTTCAACATCACCTCTTCGGTCACTTGTGTAAACCCTTCCCATTCATCTTTCATAAATGGGGTAATCCTGGTCTTCTCTATTTTTCTGGAATCCAAAAGATCCTCTTCCAATGCCTTTTTATACTCTTCCTCGAGTTTGCCTACATAATCTTGGTCGATGATTCCTTCGGCCATCAACTTTTGGGCATAAATATCCCTGGGATTATCATGTTTGGAAATGCTCTTGTACAACAATGGCTGGGTGAATTTAGGTTCATCACCTTCATTGTGTCCATATTTTCGGTAACCCAAAAGATCCAAGAAAACATCGCGCTTGTACCTCATCCGGTAATCCAATGCAAAAGTGGCTGCGTGCACCACTGCTTCGGCATCATCCGCATTCACATGGAGCACGGGTGAAAGGGTTACTTTGCCCACATCGGTACAGTAGGTAGATGTCCTTGCATCCAAATAGTTGGTGGTAAATCCAATCTGGTTGTTCACCACAATATGGATGGTACCTCCTGTATTATAACCTTCCAAACCGGCCATCTGTATAACTTCATATACAACTCCCTGACCTGCAAAAGCAGCATCTCCGTGCACTAAAATGGGCAGTACTTCGGAAATATTGGACCCGTGGTCATGATCTTGTTTTGCCCTTGTGATCCCTTCTACAATGGAATTAACGGTCTCCAAATGCGAAGGGTTCGGGGCAATGTTCATGTTCACCATTTTCCCTGAATCTGTTTCCCGCTTCGAGGTCCATCCCAAGTGATATTTTACATCCCCATCAAAGATGGTCTCTTCATAATCCTTTCCATCAAACTCGCTGAAAATATCTTTTGGTGACTTTCCAAAAATATTGGTCAGCACATTCAATCGCCCCCTGTGGGCCATGCCCATCACAAATTGCTTGACCCCTTGGTCGGCCGCTTTCTCAATAATCACATCCAATGCGGGAATCAACGTCTCGCCACCTTCCAATGAGAACCGTTTCTGCCCAACATATTTGGTGTGCAAAAAGCCCTCGAAAGAAACCGCTTCGTTCAGTTTTCGAAGGATGTTCTTTTTCTCATCCGCCGAATAATTGGGTCGGTTGTCATTTACATTGAGCCAATCCTGAATCCACTGAATGCGTTCCGGGGTGCGGATGTACATATACTCCACCCCAATGGAATCACAATAAATGCGCTCCAAATGGTCCACGATCTCCTTAAGGGTAGATGGTCCAATGCCCAATATCTTTCCAGCATCGAAAACAGTACCCATATCATCTTGGGAAAGGCCAAAATTGGCAAGCTCCAAGGTGGGTTCGTATTTTCTACGCTCCCTGACCGGATTGGTCTTGGTAAAAAGGTGTCCACGGGTACGGTAACCATCGATCAATCGAATGACCTGAAATTCCTTTTGAAGGGTTTCCGGCATTTCAACTTGCCTCCCATTGGTAAGCACTACCATGCCCGTTTTTTCCTGTTCAATCCCCAAATCATCCAAGGAACTTTCCATTCCGAAGTCAAATCCTTGAAAAAAAGCCCTCCAACTGGGCTCAACACTATCTGGGTTCGTCAGATATTTATCGTACAGCTCCGCAAAAAAAGAAGTGTGCGCAGCATTTAAAAATGAATATTTGTCCATTCCTTCTATTTCTCCAAAACTTTATGGAAAATTTTGTCAAAAATACGGGTTTTAGCGTTCATACAAATGCCTTTTAACCAAATATTGCCCAAAAATCACAACTCTGTTACAGAACCAACCACAAAGCGACAATAATGAAATTTTTTGTTGAAATAAGCAGGGGGAACTAAAAAAAACATAACTTGGAAACCACTGTTAAAACCAACCAAACATGTCCACGCTTAAAAACCGATATCTGTCCCTAGATGTTTTCCGGGGTCTCGATATAGCTTTAATGATTGTTGTAAACAGCCCAGGAAGGGGGTCTACCACCTTTTCACCACTCCTCCAT
>JAGQZL010000283.1 GCA_020434915.1 Allomuricauda sp.
TTCAATCCATAGAGGATGCATTGGCGGCCAATAGTTCCGTTTATGAATGGATTACCTGGAATTCTGAAAAGAAAGAAGGTACTTTCGTTACCATTCCAGAAAGACTTCAGATCCCTGAGAACATCAAGGAGCAACTGATTGTCGAATTATACTCTAAATAAGAATTCAACATTAATCCAATTATGGCATTACTTAATTTTCAGAAGCCCGATAAAGTTATAATGATAGATTCAACAGATTTCGAAGGGAAATTTGAATTTCGCCCTTTGGAACCTGGCTATGGATTAACAGTTGGGAATGCGCTGAGAAGGGTTTTACTTTCCTCTTTGGAAGGTTTTGCCATCACTTCTGTGCGCATAGATGGAGTTGAACATGAGTTTTCTGTTATACCAGGCGTTGTTGAAGACGTAACCGAGATCATATTGAATCTTAAACAAGTAAGGTTCAAAAGACAGATTGATGATGTTGAGAGCGAGACTGTTTCCATTTCCGTGAGTGGGAAGGAGCAGATGACTGCCGGCGATTTCCAAAAGTTCATTTCCGGGTACCAAGTTTTGAACCCTGATTTGGTGATCTGCAATATGGATCCCAAAGTGAGCATCAACATGGAGATCGTTATTGAAAAAGGACGTGGATATGTTCCCGCCGAGGAAAACAAAAAATCCAATGCACCCTTGGGAAGCATTGCGGTTGATTCCGTTTACACCCCGGTTAAGAATGTAAAATACAGCATCGAAAACTATAGGGTTGAGCAAAAGACCGATTACGAAAAATTGGTTTTTGAGATCATCACCGATGGTTCCATCCACCCTAAAGATGCATTGACCGAAGCTGCCAAAGTTTTGATCCATCACTTTATGTTGTTCTCCGATGAGCGCATCACCCTAGAGGCTGATGAAATTGCCCAGACCGAGACCTATGATGAGGAATCTTTGCACATGCGTCAGTTGTTGAAGACCAAATTGGTAGACATGGATTTGTCCGTAAGGGCTTTGAACTGTTTGAAAGCTGCCGAAGTGGATACTTTGGGAGATTTGGTTTCCTTCAACAAGAACGATTTGATGAAGTTCAGAAACTTTGGTAAAAAATCCTTGACGGAATTGGAAGAGTTGGTCATCAACAAAGGCCTTCAGTTCGGAATGGATTTGAGCAAATACAAACTAGATAAAGATTAACCATCATATTTTGCTCTCCCGGTTCAAAAAGGGATTTGGTAGCAAGATGATAAATTAGAAAAATGAGACACGGTAAAAAAATCAATCACCTAGGTAGAAAGTCGGCCCACAGAAAAGCAATGTTGGCTAACATGGCTTGTTCCTTGATCGAGCACAAAAGAATCAATACCACAGTTGCCAAGGCAAAAGCCCTAAAACAATTTGTGGAGCCTTTGATCACTAAAGCAAAGACCGAGAACAACCAGACTGCCGAAAAAGGGATGCACAATAGAAGGGTTGTTTTCTCCAACTTGAGAAGCAAAGAGGCCATCACCGAATTGTTCGGTACAGTAGCTGAGAAAGTAGGGGATAGACCAGGCGGGTATACCAGGATCATCAAATTGGGTAACCGATTGGGTGACAACGCTGATATGGCCATGATAGAATTGGTTGATTTCAACGAATTGTACAACGCAGGTCAGCCTAAGAAGAAAACTACCAGAAGAAGTCGAAGAGGCGCAGGTAAAAAAGCGGATGCTCCGGCACCAGCTGTCGCAGAAACCAAAACGGACGATTCTGAAGAATAAGAACAATGTTATTAACTATTGCATTAGTGGAAAAAGGATAAGTGAGAACTTATCCTTTTTTTATGTTTTTTTGTCATAACTGAAATCTAGAACACAACATGAAGTATCACACAAAGAAGAAAGCGTTGATTTTATTGGCCGATGGGACCATCTTTTACGGTAAAGCCGTTGGGGGAAGGGAAGGTACCGCCGTTGGGGAGGTATGTTTCAATACTGGGATGACAGGCTACCAAGAAATTTTTACCGACCCTTCGTACTACGGACAGTTGATGGTGACTACCAATGCCCATATCGGGAATTATGGAACCCATGAAGATGAAGTGGAATCCGACTCTGTAAAGATTGCCGGTTTGATATGTAAAAATTTCAGTTACGAGTATTCCAGACCCAGTGCCAACCAGAGCCTGTTGGATTTTCTCGACAAGAACAACCTATTGGCCATTTCCGATGTGGATACCCGTGCCTTGGTAAGCTACATCCGCGATAATGGGGCCATGAATGCCCTGATTTCCACTCGGGTGGATGAAATTGATGCTTTGAAGGAAGAGTTGAAACAAGTGCCAAGCATGGAAGGATTGGAGCTATCATCCAAGGTATCCACCAAAGAACCATACTACTATGGTGAAGAAGATGCTGATTATCGCATTTCCGCTTTGGATATTGGAATTAAAAAGAACATTCTCCGTAATCTGGCCAAGAGAGGAGCTTACATTAAAGTATTCCCATACAATACATCTTTTGAGGAAATGAAATCTTGGAATCCTGATGGGTATTTCATCTCCAATGGCCCTGGTGATCCCGAACCGTTGACGGATGCCATCTCGGCCACTAAGGAAATGATCAATGCGGGCAAACCTCTGTTCGGAATCTGTTTGGGACACCAAGTGTTGGCATTGGCCAACGGCGTTTCTACCTATAAAATGCACAACGGACATAGGGGTATTAACCACCCCATTCTCAATTTGATGACCGGTAAAGGGGAGATTACCTCCCAAAACCATGGTTTTGCAGTGAACAGGGAAGAAACCGAAGCCCATCCAGAATTGGAGATTACCCATACCCATTTGAACGACCATACCGTGGCCGGTATACGAATGAAGAACAGAGATGTATTTTCGGTGCAATACCATCCCGAAGCAAGTCCGGGACCACACGATGCCGATTATCTGTTCGACCAATTCTTCGATGCGATCAAAACAGCAAAAAACTAAAACGTTATAGTTTAATTTTTAAGTGTTTAAGCATGTTTTAAAAGCCTCTTCATGGAGGAAAAAGGGACACCTTTCGTATCTTAGCCTAAATAATCACAACTATAAATATTGATTTAAAATGAGCATTATTATCAACATTCATGCAAGACAGATATTGGATTCAAGAGGTAATCCTACCGTAGAGGTGGACGTGGTTACCGAAAATGGTGTATTGGGGCGCGCAGCCGTTCCTTCAGGAGCCTCAACGGGAGAGCATGAAGCTGTTGAGTTGCGGGATGGAGGCGATACCTTTATGGGTAAAGGTGTTGGCAAGGCCGTGAACAATGTAAACACTATTCTTGCCGAAGAATTGATCGGTACTTCTGTGTTTGAACAGAACTATATAGACCAGACCATGATTGAATTGGATGGTACCCCGAACAAATCCAAATTGGGTGCCAATGCCATTTTGGGTGTTTCCTTGGCAGTGGCCAAAGCCGCCGCCAACGAGTTGGGGATGCCGTTGTATCGCTATGTTGGTGGAGTAAGTGCCAATACACTTCCTGTGCCAATGATGAACATTATCAACGGTGGGTCTCACTCAGATGCTCCCATTGCATTCCAAGAATTTATGATCATGCCGGTAAAGGCA
>JAGQZL010000284.1 GCA_020434915.1 Allomuricauda sp.
CTAGGCGGGGACAATTACCGCATCGGGATGGGTGGGGCTGCCGTATCCAGTGCAGATACAGGAGAATTCAGTTCTGCCATCGAGTTGAATGCGGTGCAACGTTCCAACCCCGAAATGCAAAAAAGAGCGTCCAATGCCGTTCGTGGTTTGTTGGAAAGCCATAACAATCCCATTGTTTCCATTCACGATCACGGTGCGGGCGGTCACTTGAACTGCTTGTCGGAATTGGTGGAAGAAACCGGTGGAACCATTGACACGGATAAACTGCCGATTGGAGACCCAACCCTTTCCAAAAAAGAATTGATTGGGAACGAATCCCAAGAGCGAATGGGTTTGGTAATCGGTGAGAAGGATTTAGATCTATTGGATCGTGTGGCCCATCGGGAACGATCCCCTATGTACAATGTGGGTACTGTGACAGGGGACCATACTTTCAAATTTACCTCGGGAACGACCGGGGAAACCCCCATGAATCTGGATTTGGCGGATATGTTCGGTAGCTCGCCCAAAACCATCATGGAGGATAAAACCGTACAAAGAATGCATCCGCCTCTCAATTACTCCTTGGAGCATTTCCATGATTATTTGGAGCAATTGTTGCAATTGGAGGCTGTAGCCTGCAAGGATTGGCTGACGAATAAAGTAGACCGTTGTGTAGGTGGCCGCGTTGCCAAGCAACAGTGCGCCGGACCCTTGCAGTTACCCTTGAATAACTGTGGCGTAATGGCGCTTGATTTTAAGGGTAAGGAAGGGATTGCTACCAGTATTGGACATTCGCCCATTTCTGGATTGGTAGACCCCGTAGCTGGCAGCCGAAACAGTATTGCCGAATCCTTGACAAATATTGTCTGGGCTCCATTAAAAGATGGATTACAATCAGTGTCCCTGTCCGCCAACTGGATGTGGCCCTGCCGAAACGAGGGTGAGGACGCCAGACTGTACAAAGCGGTGGAATCGTTATCCGAATTTGCCATTGAGTTGGGCATCAATGTACCGACAGGAAAGGATTCGCTTTCCATGAAACAAAAGTACAAGGATGGCGAGGTATTGTCCCCTGGAACCGTCATTGTTTCAGCAGCAGCACATTGCAATGATATTACCAAAGTAGTGGAACCCGTACTTCAAAAAGACGGTGGGGATATTTACTATATCAACCTGTCCAAGGACAGCCATAAACTGGGAGGATCGTCCTTTGCCCAGATATTGAACGGGATTGGTAACGAAGCCCCTTCTGTTTTGGATGCCGGTTATTTGAAAGGTGCCTTCAACACACTACAGGGACTGATCAAGGACGGACAGATTTTGGCGGGTCACGATGTGGCTTCCGGTGGATTGATCACCACCTTGTTGGAACTATGTTTTGCTGACAATGGCCTGAGTACCGAATTGGATTTGACCGGTATTGGCGAATCGGACATCATCAAATTGCTGTTCTCTGAAAATGTTGGTGTGGTACTTCAGTCCAAGGACAGTTCCGTTGAAAAAGTTTTGGAAGAAAACGGAATTGAATTCCACAAAATCGGAAGTGTTTCCGAAGGTGCCATTTTGCACATCAAGAACCATGGTGTGGAGATAGGCCTGAATATTGCATCGCTTCGGGATACCTGGTTTAAAACCTCTTATTTGCTGGACAATAAGCAAACAGCCAGTGGATTGGCCAAGGATCGCTATGATAATTACAAGGAACAGCCTTTAAACTATGTTTTTCCTTCTGGTTTTACAGGCAAACTTCCAGTGGCTTCGACATCACTTAGCCACCGACCAAAAGCTGCCATTCTTCGTGAAAAGGGGAGCAACTCGGAACGTGAGATGGCCAATGCTATGTACTTGGCTGGTTTTGATGTGAAGGATGTACACATGACCGACCTCATTACTGGGAGGGAAACCTTGGAAGACATTCAATTTATTGGTGCCGTGGGTGGTTTCTCCAACTCGGATGTATTAGGAAGTGCCAAAGGTTGGGCCGGAGCTTTCAAATACAATGAAAAAGCCAATAAAGCCTTAAAAGATTTCTTTGCCAGACCCGATACACTTTCTGTGGGAATCTGTAACGGTTGCCAATTGTTCATGGAGTTGGATCTTATCAACCCGGAACATGAAACACATGGCCGTATGACCTATAACGATTCGCACAAGCACGAAAGCAATTTCACATCTGTTAAGATCCAGAAAAACAATTCCGTGATGCTGTCCAACATGGCCGGTACCACATTAGGGGTTTGGATCAGTCATGGTGAGGGGAAATTTAGTTTGCCACATACCGAGGACCAATATGATATTGTGGCCAAATATGGGTACGAAGGCTACCCTGCCAATCCAAACGGGAGTGATTACAACACCGCCATGCTTTGCGATAAAACAGGTAGGCACTTGGTAACCATGCCTCATATTGAGCGTTCTACCTTTCCATGGAACTGGGCCCACTATCCAAAGGATAGACAAGATAAGGTATCACCATGGTTGCAGGCATTTGTAAATGCCAGGGAATGGTTGGAGAACTTGTAGGATAGATCAAGGAATAGGTCTGGAAAATCAATTTATTGGGGATTTTGCAAAATTTGCATTAGGTAATTGTTAAATCAGTTTCTTTGTTAAGGTCTGATTTGCTAATTTGCAATCGCTTTACATAAAACTTACTATGCAAACTGTTACCCGATTATTTGATTTTCCCTATTACCAGCTTGAAAAATTCCCCTTAGAAAAGTCATTGGTCACCAAATACAATGACAAATGGGTAGCGACTTCCACCCAAGAATACATTGACCAGGCAAATGCCATCAGCCGTGCCTTGTTGCGCATGGGCGTCAAACCAAACGACAAGGTGGCCATCATTTCCATGACCAATCGAACGGAGTGGAACATTATGGACATTGGGGTGCTGCAGATTGCGGCGCAGACCGTTCCTATCTATCCTACCATTTCAGAGGATGATTACGAATATATATTGAACCATTCAGAGGCCAAATACTGCTTTGTTTCCTGTGCCGAAGTATTGGAAAAGGTGTTGGCCGTCAGTTCCAAACTCAAGAATTTGCAGGAGGTGTATTCTTTTGATGAGCTTGGGAATTGTAAAAATTGGAAGGAAGTATTGGATATGGGTACCGATACATCCAATCAGGAAGAGGTGGAAAAATTGAAGGCAACCGTAAAACCTGAAGACTTGGCGACCTTGATCTATACGTCCGGAACCACCGGAAAGCCAAAGGGAGTGATGCTTTCCCATGATAATATTGTTTCCAATGTTATTTCCAGTGAAAGAAGGGTGCCCTTTGATTCAGGGGGAAGTGCATTGAGTTTCTTGCCGGTTTGCCACATTTTTGAACGAATGATTCTGTATCTCTATCAATATTGTGGCGTTGAAATCCATTTTGCCGAAGGTTTGGACAAGATCAGTGATAATGTGAAGGAGGTGAGACCCAACGTAATGACCGTGGTCCCTCGTTTGTTGGAAAAGGTATACGATGCCATCATTGCCAAGGGAACATTGTTGACAGGCATCAAAAAGAAATTGTTCTTCTGGGCAGTGGAAGTGGGCCTCAAGTTTGAACCTTATGGTGCCAACGGCTGGTTGTACGAGC
>JAGQZL010000285.1 GCA_020434915.1 Allomuricauda sp.
AATTGAATGTGGTGGGCAAGATACCGGAGATATTGTTGGACAATACCGACCGGAACCGGACATCCCCATTTGCATTCACCGGAAACAAGTTTGAAATGCGCGGTGTAGGTTCCAAAATGAACTGTGCCAAGCCCATGACCATCCTCAATACCATTGTTGCCAAGCAATTGACCGATTTCAAAAAGGAGGTGGATGCACTCATCGATAAGAAAAAGCTGAAAAAGGACGAGGCGGTCTTCAATGTACTCAGGGAATACATCAAAACTTCCAAACGTATACGCTTTGAAGGGGATGGCTACGGTATTGAATGGCAGGAAGAGGCTAGAAGACGAAAGTTGAGCTTCAATAAAAACACCCCGGAGGCATTGCAGGTGATTACTTCCAAAGAGAGTGTAGAGCTTTTCAAAGAGATGGATGTAATGAATGAGGTAGAACTCAAGGCCCATCAGGAAGTGGAACTTGGGGCCTATATTTTTCACATGCAGATAGAAGGAAGAGTGTTGGGGGAAATGGTCTACAACCATATCATTCCAGCTGCCTTGAAATATCAGAACACCTTGTTGAAGAACATCAATGGGCTGAAGGAAGTGTATGGAGCGGCCCATAAAAAAGTGGCAGAGCCCCAACTCAACATTTTGGAACAGATTGCGGAACATGTGTCCCAGTTGAAAAAACTGACCGATGAGATGACCGACGCCCGAAGAAGGGCCAACAGTATGTCTGCCCGAAACAAAAAGGCACAGGCCTATTGCAATAATGTAAAGCCTTATTTTGAAAGTATCAGGGAGCAGTCCGATGCGTTGGAAAAACTGGTGGCCGATGAACTATGGCCATTGACCAAGTACCGGGAAATGCTTTTTGCCAAATAATAACCCAGGTTGAAAAGGAAGTTTCCGTATCAATAAATTGAAGGGTTTCCTTTATTTTTGCGCAAACCAATTCTATGTCATCCGACACAAGCAAACGATATGCCCAACGGGGGGTTTCCGCCTCCAAGGAAGATGTGCACAATGCCATCAAGAATATTGACAAAGGACTTTTCCCAAAAGCGTTCTGCAAAATAGTACCCGACTATTTGACGGGGAGCGGGGACCATTGTTTGGTAATGCATGCCGATGGGGCAGGGACCAAATCTTCCTTGGCCTATATGTATTGGATGGAAACCGGCGATATTTCCGTTTGGAAGGGCATTGCCCAAGATGCACTGATCATGAACGTGGACGACCTGATCTGTGTTGGTGCCACGGATCATATCATGCTTTCCTCCACCATTGGCCGTAACAAAAACCTGATTCCCGGTGAAGTTATCTCAGCTATCATCAACGGAACAGAGGAATTGATCAACGATTTGGCCAAGCATGGCATCACAATCCATTCCACAGGAGGTGAAACTGCCGATGTGGGGGATTTGGTCCGGACCATCATCGTGGATTCCACGGTAACTGCACGTATGGAGCGCAGCAAGGTGATTGACAATGCCAATATCAAGGCTGGTGATGTAATTGTGGGATTGGCTTCCTTTGGACAGGCTACCTATGAAAACGAATACAACGGAGGTATGGGTAGCAACGGCTTGACCTCTGCACGCCATGATGTTTTTGAAAAATATTTAGCTGAAAAGTATCCGGAAAGTTTTGATGCTTCCGTACCTGAAGAATTGGTGTACTCCGGGAAGGTGAAATTGACTGATTCCGTTAAAAACGCCCCGTTGGATGCAGGAAAATTGGTGTTGTCGCCAACACGGACCTACGCACCCATCGTCAAGAAAATTTTATCAAAGTATTCGGCCAAAGAAGTACATGGCATGGTTCATTGTAGTGGAGGGGCACAGACCAAGATTTTACATTTTGTGGATCAATTTCACATCATTAAGGACAATATGTTCCCGATTCCCCCACTTTTCAAGTTGATACAGGAGCAATCCGGTACCGCTTGGAAGGAAATGTACCAAGTTTTTAACTGTGGACACCGAATGGAACTTTATGTAGATGAGAAGGCTGCGGAAGATATCATCTCCATATCCAAAAGTTTTGGGGTGGATGCCCAGGTTATAGGTCGCGTAGAGCCATCTGAAAGTAAAAAATTGACCATTCAAAGCGAGTACGGTAAGTTTGAATACTAGCATACGATTCTCTTTCAAATAGCGTTCTTATTTATAAACCTCATGCTATGGAAAGAAAAGAATTCCTGCGAACTCTTGGTGCAGGTGCAGCCTTCGCCCTAACTTTTCCCTGTTTACAAGGGTGTTCAAAAGATGAAGTGAACGGAAATATCGTGGAAGAACCCACTGGTGTTGACTTTACTGTGGACTTAAATGCTGCTGAAGCTTCCAATTTGGCCAATAATGGTGGATTTATCCTTAAAAATTTGGTAGTCATTGTAAAAAACTTGGAAGGGGAGTTTGTGGCGGCTAGTCAAGTTTGTAGCCACCAAGCTTACGATCAAGTAAGGTTTGTGGACCAAAGTGGGGGGATTTTCTATTGTGATGTGCATGGATCCCGATTTGCACAGGACGGAACGCCTTTGAACCAAGTGGATGGCAGCCCTGCCAAACCCATTAAAGTGTACAACACGGAGCTCAATGGTTCCATACTTAGGATTTTCGAATAAATTATAATTTCAATAAATGAAAAAGTTTTTAGCACTTGTGTTCTTGGTATTCGCCGTTTCACTTCAGGCGCAGGAATGGCAGAATAGTTTTGCGGATGCATTGGCCAAGGCCAATTCGGAGGACAAACCCATTGTATTGGTTTTTTCGGGCTCGGATTGGTGTGCTCCCTGTATTCGTTTAAAGAAACACATTTTAGACAGTGAGGAATTCAAAGCGTATGCTTCGGAGCACTATGTCTTGTACAATGCCGATTTTCCAAGAAAGAAACAGAACCAGTTGCCAGAGGAAAAGGCGAACAGCAATAAATCCTTGATGGAAAAGTATAACCCAAAGGGTTATTTTCCCATGGTCATTGTCTTGGATGGCAACGAGAAGGTATTGGGTGAAACCGGTTTTGTGGCGAGGTCCACACCGGAAAAATATTTGGATAAGCTCAACAGTTTCCTAAAATGAAATCTATAACTGCCCTATTCTTCAGCCTTTTTTTTGTGTTTTCGCATGGGCAGTTGCGGGAGAAGGATGTAACGGTCCAAAAAGTACTCAAGTTGATGGGAACCCGTTTCGAGATCACTGTGGTGGCCCCCAATGAGGAGATTGGATATATCTACATTGATGAGGCCGTATCGGAGATCCAGCGTATTGAAAAAATCATTTCTTCTTGGGACGAAACCTCCGAAACCTCCAAAATAAATAAGAATGCGGGCATCAAGCCTGTAAAGGTCAGTCCTGAACTGTTTGGATTGATAGAGCGTGCCATTGGAATATCCAAAATAACCGATGGGGCCTTTGACATTACCTATGCTTCCATGGATAATATTTGGAAATTTGATGGTAGCATGAAAGGTGCGCCCAAGGAAGCCGACATAAAAAAATCCATAGCCAAGATTGGTTATAAAAAGATTGTCATGGACCCTGAAAATAGTACGGTCTACTTGCCTGAAGTTGGTATGCGTCT
>JAGQZL010000286.1 GCA_020434915.1 Allomuricauda sp.
TGTTGTCAAAGAATGCTAGGTCTCCAGGCTCACTTTCTTCAATAAAACTCAAGGCTTCCCCTTGTTTGGATTGCTCCTCTGCCGTTCTATTTAGGGCGTGGCCATTTATTTTGTACACCATTTGGGTAAAACCGGAGCAGTCTACCCCGAATGGGGTTTTTCCACCGGCCAGAAATGGAGCCTTTAAATACATAAATGCCGTGTTTACCAAATCCTCCCTTTCCTTGGTCCCGTTGGTGGAAGAGCCCTCAAAATCATGTTGGAGTAAGCTAAGTCCGCTTACTGATGACCCCAAAAGAATGGGAATCAAAAATCCGTCTTGGGTGCAGATATGGGAAATCACGTCCGAGGAAATCTCAGGAAACTCCGTAGTACAAAGTTGCCCGTAATCATCCTCGGAAATGATCGTAATTTGATTGTTGGCCACCCAACCTTCAAAACTGTCATAAGCTGTTCGGATTTTGCTCCACTTTTTTCTGCTTTCCAGAATTTTGAAATGCTCCCCATATAAAAGCTGGGAAACCATTTCGGAGCAATCATCCGGTGTTGTTCTAATGGGAACAATGCTCAGAGGACAAATTCCATATTGCATGTATTGTAAATTGAGTCTCTAAATTCTTTCCAAAACAATGGCAGAAGCACCTCCACCACCATTGCAAATACCTGCAGCGCCCAATTTGGCATTGTTCTGTTCCAATATGTTCAACAGCGTAATGGTGATTCTGGCGCCGGAGCAACCCAACGGGTGGCCCAATGAAACAGCACCGCCATTAACGTTCACTTTGGAATCATCAAGTCCCAAAAGTTTCATATTGGCCAATCCTACCACGGAAAATGCTTCATTGACTTCAAAATAGTCAACATCTTCAATGGAAACCCCTGCACGGGCCAAAGCTTTGGGAAGGGCCTTGGCGGGTGCCACGGTAAACCATTCAGGCTCACGTGCGGCATCTGCATAGCCTTTAATAATGGCCAAGGGTTTTACTCCTAGTTCATTGGCCTTTTCTTCACTCATAAGCACTACGGCGGCAGCTCCATCGTTAATAGTGGATGCATTGGCCGCTGTCACGGTTCCGTCTTTGGTAAAGGCAGGTCGGAGTGCGGGTATCTTATCTATTTTTACATTTTTGTATTCTTCATCCTCGTTGACGATGATAGGCTCGCCTCTTCGCTGTGGGACTTCCACGGGAACTACCTCATTGGCAAATTTTCCTGCTTTCCAGGCGTCTGCCGAACGTTCGTAGGATTGTATGGCATAAGCATCCTGGTCTTCCCTGCTGAATCCATATTCTTTGGCGCAGGCATCTCCACAGACCCCCATGGCGTTTTGATCATAGGCATCCACCAAACCATCTCTTTGCATACCATCCAATAAGGTGGCTGGACCAAATTTGGTGCCACTTCTCATGTAGGCGTAGTGTGGTATAAGGCTCATATTTTCCATGCCTCCTGCCACTACAATGTCATTTTCGCCAAGGGAGATGCTTTGTGCAGCCTGCATGATGGATTTCATTCCTGAGGCACATACTTTGTTTACGGTGGTACAAGGAACCGAACTGGGGATCCCTGCATAAATGGCAGCCTGTCTGGCCGGGGCTTGACCCGTACCTGCCTGGACCACATTACCCATCAATACTTCATCAACAAGCTCTGGTTTCAAGTTTATTTTTTCCAATGCCCCTTTAATGGCAATTGCGCCCAATTTTGGCGCAGGAATTGTGGAAAGCGCCCCCATGAAACTCCCAATCGGAGTTCTGGCCGCTGAAACAATCACTACTTTTTTCATATGTGCATTTTTAGTCCTGCGAAAATACTAAATTTAAATGCAAAGCTCTAGGATATCAAAAGGTCAACCCCTCTTAATTATATTTTCTATTTTTGATCATTACAGTACAGGACTATGGGAAAAACTTTGGATAATGTTTACAAACACCAATCACTTGCCTACAAGTATTTCCTGTATGTTGTATCCGTGGCCCTAATTGTGTTCTTTTTCCCAAAAGGAGGGAAGTTCAAGTACGAATTTCAAAAAGGGAAACCTTGGCAGTACGAGAACTTGTATGCTCCCATCGATTTTTCCATCAAAAAGACAAAGGAAGAAATTGAACAGGAACAGTCTTCTTTGCGCTCCAACAAAAGTGAATATTTTACCTATGATGCCTCCATTGTGTTGTCGGTTGAAAGCGAGGTACAACGGGAATTGAACAATCTATTTCAATCAAGTGCATTCTCCTCCCAACAACAAAGACGCATCTCGAATACAGTTCAAGAAATACTTGGTGAGATCTACACCGCTGGTGTTTTTGCGGAATTACCAGAATCCAGCTCCATATTGATTGTCAGAAATAATGAGGTGCAACCTGTATCTCCAATCAGTTTTTTGGATGTGGAAGGTGCAAAGCGGAAGGCATTCTCCATATTGTCCGAATCCAATATGTCCGGGATATCTGGTTTGGTCAGCCTCCTTCAGCAAAACCTCAGGGCCAATCTCATCTATGATGAAACCTTGACCGAAAGTGCACTAACGGATGAGCTTTCCAAGATATCCTATACAAGGGGGGAAGTGGACCAGGGTAAACTGATTATAGCCAAAGGGGAAATTGTGGAGGCTGAGGATTTCAAGATTTTGAGCTCCTTAAAGGATGAATACGAATCTGAATTATGGCGTGGTAACAATTATTATTTCATCTTGTTGGGATATACCATTTTGGTCTCATTGGTCTTGATGATGTTGTTCCTCTTCCTAAAAAGATATCGAAAGGAAATCTATCAGAACAACAACAAGGTTACCTTCATCTTTTTCAATATTTTATTGATGGTGTTGGCAACTACCCTTATGGTGAAGCATTATGAGGACTATGTGTATGTAGTGCCCTTGTGTATTCTTCCTTTGGTCCTGAAGAATTTTTTTGATGCACGATTGGGATTGTTCGCCCATGTGCTGACAGTTTTAATACTTGGGTTTGTGGTCCCAAATAGTTTTGAATACATCTTTTTACAGATCATTGCGGGTATCGTGACCATTTTAACGGCTTCTGAGCTGTACAAAAGGGCCAATCTGTTTATTTCGGTAGGACAGATTACCTTGATTTATATTATGGGTTATTTTGCCTTCCATGCCATCCACGAAGGTAATTTAGAAAACATAGAATGGGTTTTGTTCGGTGTTTTTGTGTTGAATGGACTGTTGACTTTGTTTGCCCAACCACTGATTTACATGTTCGAGAAACTTTTTGGGCTGGTCTCGGATGTTTCTTTGTTGGAATTATCGGACACCAATTCCAAATTGCTCAAGGAGTTATCGGACAAGGCACCTGGTACGTTTCACCACTCGTTGCAAGTAGCCAATTTGGCCGAGGCAGCCGCCAATGAGATCGGGGCCAATGCCATGTTGGTCAGGGTGGGAGCCTTGTACCATGATATTGGTAAAATGGAGCATCCAACGTATTTTACGGAAAACCAGATTACGAATGTGAATCCCCACGATGATCTGCCTCCCAAGGAGAGTGCCAAAATCATTGTTGATCATGTGATTGACGGTATAGAGATTGCCAGGAAAA
>JAGQZL010000287.1:0-1610 GCA_020434915.1 Allomuricauda sp.
TCCACTAGTGATCACATCGGCTAGGGAATCCAACTGAACACCCACCTCACTTTGAACGTTCAAGGCGCGAGCAGCCAATCCGTCAAAAAAATCGAAAAAGATGCCAATGAAAACAAAAAGAGCGGCATACTCCAATAAATTCATTACCGCAAATACCGTGGCAACGCATCCACTGAACACATTGAGCAAGGTTAAAAAGTTGGGGATATAAGACTTCATGCCATAAGATTTCCGTAAAAATAAGGGAAAAAACAAACTGATGGGAATTGATGCTCCAAGGAGCCATATTTATTCTGATATTTGCCGAGATGATATTCGGAATGCGACCAAAACACCTATTTTTCTCCCTGTTCCTTTTGATGGGATCCTTGATGTTTTCCCAAGCACCCCAATTAACGGAAAGGTCGCAGATCAGTCTCCTCACCTGTGCGGCTGGCGACGAAATCTATACCTCTTTTGGGCACAGTGCGTTTCGTGTCCAAGACTCTGTGTTGGGAATTGATGTGGTCTACAATTACGGGACTTTTGACTTCAACAAGCCAAATTTCTACCTCAACTTTGTAAAGGGCAGGTTGATCTATTCCCTTTCCAGGAGCACATTCGACAATTTTTTATATGCCTACGAATCCGAAAAAAGATGGATCAAGGAACAAATTCTGGACCTTACCCTGGAAGAGCGCATGCAGTTGTTTCAATTTTTCGAGAACAATTACCTTCCCCAAAACCGGGATTACCTCTATGACCCACTTTTGAACAATTGTTCCAGCATGACGGGCACCATTTTAAAGGATCAATTCGGGAACAGGATAGTTTTCAACGATTCTCATTTGGAACAACAATACACCTTTCGGCAATTGGTAAGGCAATATTTAAAAGTTAATTCCTGGTCCATGTTCGGGATAGACCTGGCCTTTGGCTCCCCCGTAGACCGAAAAGCCACCATACAGGAACATATGTTCATGCCCTATTATGCCATGGAGCAGGTGCGGTATACCACGTTGGATAAAAAACCACTCATGAAAAGGGAGCGTACCGTATTGGACTACAGCGAGCACGTCAATCAGACATTTTTTCCATTGTCGCCATTGTTTTGGTTCCTCTTGCTGTTGGCATTTACCGGAGTGATCACCTATCTGGATCACCGCCATCAGACCCGCAGCAAATGGTTGGATTTTTCATTGATGCTGATCACTGGTCTTGCCGGGACCATTTTGTTTTTGCTTTGGGTGGCTACAGATCACACCTCTACACCCAGAAATTTCAATGTACTTTGGGCATTCCCCCTAAATCTGTTAGTGGCCTTTATTTTTGCCTTTCGGGAAAAATTACCCGAGTGGACTGCCAAATACCTCTGGATGGCCTTGGGGTTGATCGGGTTGACCCTTTTGCTGTGGATTCTCAAAGTGCAGGCTTTTTCACCCGTTCTTATTCCTTTATTTTTGACCCTGGCTATCCGATACGTTTATCTAATTAGGTATTCCAAGCTTTAAGCCCCATCTTAAAAAGCGCCCAATGAATTTATTGACGGTTGAAAACATATCAAAATCCTATGGGGAACTGGTTTTGTTCTCCGATATCTCCTTTGGTATCAACAAAGACCAAAAAATCGC
>JAGQZL010000287.1:1645-3538 GCA_020434915.1 Allomuricauda sp.
ACCTCATGTCCGGCAAGGATGTTTCCGAAACTGGGCAGGTCAATGTTCGAAAAGGCATCAAGATTTCATTTTTGGAGCAGGAACCCTATCTAGACCCCAACCTTACAGTGGAGGAAACCATTTTTACCACAGACAATGAAATCTTAAAAGTAATTGCCGCTTATGAAAAGGCTGTGGAAAATCCAGAGGATACGGAACGCTACCAAAAGGCCTTCGAGGCCATGGAGCGCCACCACGCCTGGGATTTTGAAACGCAGTATAAACAAATTCTGTTCAAACTGCAATTGACACAACTGGATGCCAAGGTAAAAACACTCTCCGGCGGGCAAAAAAAGCGGTTGGCCTTGGCCAATGCCCTACTCAATAAGCCGGACCTTCTCATTTTGGATGAACCTACCAACCACTTGGACCTTGAGATGATCGAATGGTTGGAAGCCTATTTTGCCAAGGAGAACATCACCCTTTTTATGGTAACCCACGATCGGTACTTTTTGGATCGGGTCTGCAACGAAATCATTGAACTGGACAACAACCAACTCTATACGTACAAAGGAAACTATACCTATTACCTGAACGAGAAGGATGCCCGAATGGAGCGGGAAGCCGTTGAACAGCACAAGTCCAAATTGCTCTACAAAAAGGAATTGGAGTGGATCAGAAGACAGCCCAAAGCCCGCACTACCAAATCCAAATCAAGGATAGATGACTTCAACGAGATAAAGAAGCGTGCCCATCAACGTAGGAAAGAGCATGAGGTGCAGCTGGAATTGAACATGGAACGTTTGGGCAGCAAAATTTTGGAATTGCACAACATTTCCAAATCCTATGGGGACAAAACCATTCTGAACAAGTTTGATTATAACTTCACCAAAGGGGAACGGATTGGGATTATTGGTCAAAACGGGACCGGAAAATCCACCTTTTTGAATATCATCACCCAACAAGAGGGGGTCGATGCAGGTAAGGTGGTAGTAGGTGATACCTTAAAATTTGGCTACTACACCCAAAAAGGAATTCCAGTAAAGGAAGGGCAAAAAGTAATTGACGTCATTCGGGAGTTCGGGGATTATATCCCTCTGAAAAAAGGTAGGCAAATATCCGCACAACAACTCTTGGAACGCTTCCTTTTCGACCGAAAAAAACAGTACGATTTTGTAGAAAAATTAAGCGGAGGGGAACGCAAACGACTATACTTGTGTACCGTTTTGATCCAAAATCCCAATTTTTTGATCTTGGATGAGCCTACCAACGACCTGGATATCGTAACCTTGAATGTGTTGGAGAGTTTCTTGTTGGATTTTCCCGGATGCTTGATCGTTGTGTCCCACGACCGTTATTTTATGGACAAGATTGTAGACCACCTGTTTGTCTTCAAAGGAAATGGCATTATTGAAGATTTCCCCGGAAACTATACCGATTACAGGGTGTATGAAAGCAGTAAAGTAGAAGAAGAGCGGGAAATCAAAACTTCGGATACTCCAGAAAAACAAGAGAAGAACTGGCGCGATACCAGTGGCGGCAAGTTGTCCTACATGGAACAAAAGGAATACAAACAGTTGGAAAAGGACATCCAAAAACTGGAAGAAAAGAAAGTTGCCCTGCAAAATAAATTCGCCGACCCCGAATTGAACGGAGAGGAAATCAACCAGCTCTCCATTGAACTCAAGGAGGTAACAGATACCATTGAAGAAAAAACAGAACGTTGGTTCGAGCTTTCAGCCATTTTGGAAGGGTAGTATGTTGTTCAGAGCCATTTCATACCTTAAGTTCCTACTCAAGTCCACCAACGAACACGGGGTCCACTCCCCTTTCGTTTTCAAATATGTTACCGAAGGGCTTTACCGCAAGAAACGATTACACAAAAACAAGAGCATTGATATTTTGCTCAAGAGC